>JAQTXN010000156.1 GCA_028688755.1 Methylococcales bacterium
GTGTGTGTGAACGGTTCACCAAATTGCATGGTGTAAGCGTGTGTGTAGAAAAAATTGTCGGGGGCTGGAACAGTTTCATAACCAATTGGTGTATAAAAGTGACCTGCTTTTACGTTCAAACCGTTGCCAATTGGGATGTAGGCTTCAGCGTAGGCTTGCGGCAACGCTAAATCATAAAAACGATTTGTTGCACTGCCTAAGAAGTTTAAATCCCAGTGTCCACGATTTAATGGATTTCCTGTGCCTGGATCAGTTCCTGGAACACCATAGGCTTGTGTGAAGATGGAATCTGTTCCAAACATGACATCGAAACGTCCGCCAAAATCCCAGCTTGAACCTTCAGTGGCAACAGCGCGTTGAATGAAAAGATTTAATTGATTGAGTTGAACTTCACTATCACGGTCGCCAAATGTGACTGGACCATTAAAACCATTTGCAGGATTTGTTGAATTGTAAGTGATGCCCGCATTCGCCCAGCCACCAACGACAATGCCGTTGTTTTTTAGCAACGAAGTTTCGTTTGCATCGTAACCTGTCAAATCAGCAATCGCACCAGCGTGAGTATTTGCAATAAAACCCGCAAGTAACAGACCACTTGTAGCGACTTGTATCATGCGGTAATGAGTGCGTTTTTGTTGTATTTTCATAAGTAATTTCCTAAAGGACAGAGTGACATTTTTAAATATAAAAGCAGATAATGTGCCATTACCTAAAAAACAACAAAAACAACAGGTTGATTCGAAGAATAATCGTCGGTTGCAGCAAAATGCACCACAAAAATGCAAAAACACAAACCAATGCACCAATTTGATGCAATCGGGTAAATTCACGTCTTTGGGCGTGGTTATTTTTTAGTGCTAAACGTTTTAAAAAAATGGTATTGTTAGCGTGGTTGTGATTCAAACACCGATTATTCCAATAAAAATTATTTTAGGAGATGACATACATGTCTAAGAAAGAGCAAATTGCAAGCGTGCTTAAATTGATTCAAGACAACGACGTAAAATTCGTTGATTTCCGTTTTTGTGATACTCGCGGTAAAGAACAACACGTTACTTTCCCAGCGCACACTATTGATGAAGATACCTTTGAAGATGGCAATATGTTTGACGGTTCGTCAATTGCTGGCTGGAAACACATCAATGAATCTGACATGATTTTGCTTCCAGATCCAAGCACTGCTGTAATGGATCCATTCTTTGATGACAACACATTGATTTTGCGTTGCGATATTATCGAACCACGCAATATGCAAGGTTACGAACGCGATCCACGTTCACTTGCAAAACGCGCTCAAGAGTATTTGAAATCTACTGGCATTGCTGACACTGCATTCTTTGGTCCTGAAAACGAATTCTTCATTTTTGATGATGTTCGTTGGGGTGCAGACATGAGTGGCACTTTCTACAAAATTGATTCTGAAGAAGCGGGCTGGAATGCTGAAAAAGTTTATCCAGACGGCAACACAGGTCATCGTCCAGGTGTGAAAGGTGGTTATTTCCCTGTGCCACCAGTCGATTCATTCCAAGACATGCGTTCTGCAATGTGCCAAACATTGGAAGCAATGGGTCAAGTGACCGAAGTTCACCATCACGAAGTAGCAACAGCTGGTCAATGTGAAATCGGTGTGAAATTTAACACCTTAGTTAAAAAAGCAGACGAAGTTTTAGAATTAAAATACGTTATCGCAAACATCGCTCACGCTTACGGCAAAACAGCGACTTTCATGCCGAAACCACTCGTTGGCGACAACGGTAGCGGTATGCACGTTCACCAATCGTTAGCAAAAGACGGCGTGAACTTATTCACGGGTGATTTATACGGTGGTTTGTCTGAAACAGCGTTGTTCTACATCGGCGGTATCATCAAACACGCAAAAGCCTTAAACGCTTTCACTAATGCTTCAACAAACAGCTACAAACGTTTAGTTCCAGGTTTCGAAGCTCCTGTTATGTTGGCTTACTCAGCGCGTAACCGTTCTGCGTCAATTCGTATTCCTTTCGTTCGTAACCCAAAAGGTCGTCGTATCGAAGTACGTTTCCCTGACTCAACAGCAAACCCATACTTAGCATTCTCTGCAATGCTTATGGCTGGCTTAGACGGCATTCAAAACAAAATCCATCCAGGTGAAGCGATGGACAAAGATTTGTACGACTTGCCACCAGAAGAAGAAAAAAACATCCCACAAGTTTGCCACGCTTTCGACCAAGCCTTAGACGCTTTGGACAAAGACCGTGAATTCTTAACAAAAGGTGGTGTATTCACTAACGACGTAATTGACGCTTACATTACGTTGAAAATGGACGAAGTCACACGCTTGCGTATGAGTACACACCCAGTTGAATACGACATGTATTACAGCTTGTAATTAAAAACGTTTGTTTTTAATTTTGTAAAAAGAACGCCCCAGAAATGGGGCGTTTTTGTTTTTTCATTCATGGATTAGGCTAAAAATGCCACATTCAAAAACAGCACAACTGCTTATTTCAGGCGGTGACGAACGATTAGCATTAAATGCAGATGGTTTAAACAAATATGGTTGTAGCCCTTGCCCTGATGATGATGAAGTTTTAGCATTTAGTTCATCGACGGCAACACCTATTTCGAGTGCAAATTTTGCCATTGCAGATACGTTACGACTTCATTTAGAACAAGAAAATTTTTCTGAAAAAATACACCATCAAGAAATGCACCGCCAAAAAGCTACATGGCGTGAATTGATTGACTTAGAAGAATCGACGCGCATTATTTTTTCGCCATCGGGAACAGATTTACATCATTTAGTTTCTAGTCAAATGGCGAGCAATTCACTCGTTATTATGATTGAAGGCAATGAAACAGGCAGCGGCGTGGCTTGTGCTTTAACACAAAATAACGACGTTGAAGTGGTTGCTATATCGTTGCGTTTTGCAAATGGTTTGCCACGTCCAATTTCTCAAATTGATGCCGAGGTGATTGCCCTTGCTCAACAGGCAATTTCGCAAAATCGTGACGTATTGTTAATTCTTGCCGACCAATCCAAAACAGGCATGATTGCACCAAGCCTAAACTGTGCAATGTCGCTAAAAAATCAATTTAAAAATCGATTAAATGTCCTTGTTGATGCGTGTCAATTTCGACTTTGCAATGCAACATTAAAAAATTATTTACAGCAAAATTTCATGATTGCTCTGACAGGGTCAAAATTTTTAGCTGCACCGTCATTTTCTGCGATGTTGATTTTGCCTAGCTCGATAGAATTTACAGATAAACCAGAAGAAATCAATTTTGGCTTGCTGCTGAGAATGGAAATTGCGTTGCATCAATATCGCATTTTTTGCACGTTAACCGACGCGCAAATTCAAACAGTCATTGGCGATTTCACAAAATCCATATCACATTATTTAAATAATTCGCCGCATTTTGAATTACTTGAAATGCCCATTCTAGCGCGAAATACATGCAACTGGGACAGTTTGCCAACCATTTTCCCTTTTCTGCTTTTGCGTGATAACGAGCCACTTTCTATCACACAAATGCGAGAAATTTATCAGCAATTACCACTGCAAAATCCACGTTGCCAATTGGGTCAGCCTGTTATTTTAGGCGAAGAAAAAAGCGCGTTGCGACTTTGTTTGAGTGCGCCGCTGATTGTGCAAGCCGCGCAAAGTGAATCGCATCGCCGCGCGTGTATTGAAAAGGCGTTGCGAGTTTTAGCAACACTTGAGCGCATTATTTAATTGCGTAGCACGCGCTTTTTAATTACTTTTATCTCTCCTCATTTTAATTTTCAAAAGGGTCAAATCATGAAAAAAACACTTTTAGCTCTCGCTTTCACCAGTTTATTTGCAGCGCAAGCTTTTGCCGAACCACAAACGTTAAAAGAAAACGAAGTAGAAGAAATCGTATTGAAAATTCACCATGATGCGAATCAAGGTGGTTATGAATTGTTATCCGTTGGTGATTTGAAAAAATTACTCGATGAAAAAGAAAATATCGTTTTAATCGACGCACACCCAAAAAATCAATTCGATGAAGCCTACATTGACGGTGCGGACAACTTTGAATTTCAAGGCACGTTCACACGCCACTGGAAAGATGACGCACCAGGCGGCAGCGAAGATGCCTACAAAGCTCTTTTAGGCGAAAATTTGAATCGTAAAATCGTTATTTATTGTGGCGGCAACAAATGTGGTCGTTCAAATACAGCTGCGTTGTGGACAAAAGAACTCGGTTATCATCACGTTTATCGCGTAACTAGCGGCATTCAAGGCTGGAAAGATGCTGGCTTTGCAGTGAAATCGGCGAAAAAATAAAGCGTTTTTTGATAAGGGCAATTTTTTATTTTGCCCTTAACTTTCCACCTAAAAAGCTAGAAAAATGACTCAATCAGACATCGAAAATCTTTTAAAAACCTTTATTGACCCGCATTACGGCATCGATTTAATGAGCGCGAAAGCGATTAAAAAAATTGAAATCGACGGCGAAAATGTTCGCGTTGACATCGAACTTGGTTACGCGGCACAAAGTTATTTAGAAACACTCAAAACACAAATTACGCAGTTATTAAAAACGTTGCCAAACATTGGCGATGTGACGGTTTTTGTGCGCGTAAAAATCGTTTCACACGCGGTGCAGCAAAATCTAAAACCGTTACCGAATGTGAAAAACATTATCGCTGTTGCTTCAGGCAAAGGCGGCGTGGGCAAATCAACAACAGCGGTAAATTTAGCGTTGGCATTAGCTGCTGAAGGCGCAAATGTCGGTATTTTAGATGCGGATATTTATGGCCCTAGCGTACCGATGATGCTCGGACTTTCAGGCGCACCCGAAAGTCACGATAATAAAACGATGCTTCCCAAAACGGCACACGGCGTGCAAACCATGTCGATTGGTTATTTGGTGTCAGACGATCAAGCGTTAATTTGGCGCGGGCCAATGGTCACGAATGCGTTACGTCAATTGCTCAATGAAACACGTTGGAGCGATATTGATTATTTAATCATCGATTTGCCACCTGGAACGGGCGATATTCAACTCACGCTCGCGCAAAACATTCCTGTCAGCGGCGCGATTATTGTCACCACATCTCAAGATATTGCATTACTCGACGCACAGCGCGGTTTTGGAATGTTTGAAAAAGTGAACGTCCCCGTTTTAGGTTTAGTTGAAAATATGAGCGTTCATATTTGCAGTAATTGTGGACACGAAGAAGCTATTTTCGGCACAGGCGGTGGAGTGGCGATGGCTGAAATTAACAAAATTGAATGCTTAGGCGCGTTGCCTTTAGCAATCGAAATTCGTGAACAAGCTGATTTAGGCGCACCGATTGTAATTTCAAATCCGCAAAGTCGTGCCGCGCAAATTTACCGTGAAATTGCTCGAAAAATGGCGGCAAAACTCGCGTTAAAACCTAAGGACTTTAGCTGTAAATTTCCAAATATCGTAGTTGAGCAACCAACTCAAACGCATTAGCCACTTAAAACCGCAAGACCACGCTCTTCACGTTGTAAAAGTATGACATTGCGGCAATATGCCGTATAATTCGCGCCGTTGTCAGCCAATCGATGGCGGCATTTTTTAGTTAAAACAACAACAATAATCCAAGATGAGCGTATTTCAATCGCTTGTTTTGTTAGAGGAAAAAACTATGAGTAACATTGAAGAACGAGTAAAAAAAATTGTTTCTGAGCAATTAGGTGTTAAAGACGAAATCGCAAACGACGCATCATTTGTTGATGA
>JAQTXN010000028.1 GCA_028688755.1 Methylococcales bacterium
AAAAGCGCATTGAAAACAACTGCCTTTGCCTAAATCACTGCGAATGACAAGTTGTGCATCATGCCGCATTAAAACGTGTTTCACAATCGCTAATCCTAATCCTGTGCCGCTGATTTTTTTATCACGTTTGGTTTCGACACGATAAAACCGCTCTGTGACGCGCGAAATGTCAGCTTGTGCAATGCCTTCACCTTCGTCAATGACATCTAAAAACACGCCTTTTTCGGTTTGGTACCAGCGAATTTGCACAGGGGAATTTTCGGGCGAATACTTGAGCGCGTTGCCAAGTAAATTAGTAAATGCGCTGCGTAATTCGTTTTCATCGCCAAGTAAATTTGCAGGTGAATCTAAAATCAATTTCACTCGGTCTACGCGATTTTCGTGGCAGATTTTATTGAGTAAATGTGGGACATCGACAATTTCGTGTTTTTTGCCTTTCGTTTCTAAATGTGCAAGCAGTAATAAATCATCGACTAAATGTTGCATACGCTCGGTTTGTCCTTGCATATTGCACAGTGAATTAGTGAGTAATGGCGAGCTGCCTTCATCAAAATCTTGCAGCGTTTCAATGTAGCCTTTCAAAACTGTCAGCGGCGTGCGTAATTCGTGCGACACGTTGGCAACAAAATCTTTTCGCATGCGCTCCATTTGTTTTAATTGCGTGACGTCTTGTGCGAGTAAAAGTCGCAAACCCGCGCCATAATTGATGATTCGTACAGCAAGGGTAATTTGATTATTCTGCGGCGAGGGCAAAATCACAGGTTCATCGTAATTTTTTGATTTGAGATAAGAAATAAACTCTGGGAAACGAATTAAATTCGGAATACGTTGACCTTTATCACCTGAACGCAATCCTAAAACCGCTCGCGCTGCTTTATTTGCCCATTCAATTTCGTCACTTTCGTTTAAAACAACCGCTGCGTCGGGCAACGCTTCAGTCGATTGGCGAAATTGATCGACCATTTTGCTCAGTTTTTTCTTGCGTCGTTTGGTATTTCTTTTGATTCGATAAACGTGATAATAAATTTCTTCCCACACGCCGCTCGTTTTTGGATAAGTGCTATTGCCGCCCGTTCTGAGCCATTTTTCAAAACGGTGAATTTGTCGTAAATGCTGAATAAATAACAAAGAAATCAATGCAAGTAGTAACGGTACAAATAATTTGGTGAACAAACCAATAATGCTAACTACTGTAAAAAGTAATATAAAAACAATAAGTTCACGTTGCCAAATGTTCATTTCTAACTCTGTTTTGCTTGTATTACTGAAAATCGATAACCAAAACCACGCACGGTTTGTACTAATTCTTCACGCCCGTAGGTTTCTAAAATCTTACGCAAACGGCGAATATGCACGTCAACGGTGCGTTCTTCAATATAAACGCTACGCCCCCAAACCTGATCAAGTAATTGTGTGCGATTAAACACTTTGTCGGGATGGGTCATAAAAAATTGCATCAAACGAAATTCGGTCGGGCTAACTTCAACATTTTGTTCGCCGATTGTTAAACGGTGCTGCTCGGTATCTAACACCAAATCACCAGCGATAATTTGTGGCGACCATTGATGTTTGCTTGAACGACGCAACACAGCGCGAAGCCTTGCCACTAATTCGCGTGGTGAAAACGGTTTTGTCATGTAATCATCAACCCCACAACTAAAACCGCGAATTTTATCTTCTTCTTCGCCACGCGCCGTAAGCATGATAATAGGTAATTCTTGATAGGTTTCTTCTTTACGAAGTCGCCGTGCGAATTCCACGCCGCTTAAATCAGGCAGCATCCAATCAAGTAAAATCAAATCAGGCAAGCTGTTATTTAAAAACCGCTGTGCTTCAGCAGCACTTGACGCGGCGTGAACATTAAAACCTGCTTGTTCAAGAACGACAACGAGCATTTCACGAATTGCATCTTCGTCTTCAACGACGAGAATAATAAAATTAGGCATGTTTTTGAGTCAAAAAATAAAAGATTACATTCTAGCAACCGTTTTGTGACTGTTTGATTACATCTTTTGGTGCAATTTTAAAAAGCGTTCATAACGTGCGGCGGAAATTTCACCCATTTCAACCGCAACCCGAACGGCACAACCTTTGTCTTGATGATGTGAACAATCGTTGAATTTACAATGTTCTAAAAAGGGTTGGAACTCTCGGAAACCTTGCGCGAGCTGCCCGCGTGAAATATCGGCAAGTCCAAAAATAGCAACCCCAGGAGAGTCAATTAAATAGCCGCCTTCAGGCAAATGATAAAGCGTTGCGGCGGTTGTCGTATGCCTGCCGTGTTTAGTTGTTGCGGAAACGGTGTTGGTTTTTAAATTTTTATCAGGAATTAAGGTGTTAGTTAGCGACGATTTTCCTACGCCAGATTGTCCCGTAAAAATGCTCGTTTGCCCGCGCAATGCTTGTTTTAATTCATGTAACGTTTCAGGCAAATTTGCACTCACTCGAAATAAGTCGTAACCGAGAGCAACGTAATCGGCTAATTCTTTTTCAATTTCATCTGATAGCGGTAAATCGGTTTTATTTAAAATCAACGATGCTTTGAAAGCACGATTTTCACAAATCGCTAAATACTGATCGAGCAGTAAAAAATCACAAAAAGGTTCAATTGCAAATACAACAAACACGTTGTCGATATTTGCGGCAACTGGACGAATTTTTTCGTTGCGTGACGGACGAGTTAACACTGATTTGCGCGGTAAAAGTGCTTCAATCCGACCTTGACCTAGCGCGACTTGTGACCATAAAACCTTGTCGCCAACCGTTACGGTGTCTAATTTTCGTAGTGGCTGACACAAAACAATTTCACCGTCACATTCAACTGCAATGCCTTGTCCTAAATGGGAAATAACTAAACCTTCTTTTGTTTCTGTCAAGGTGAATCCTAAATGAAGTGAACGTGCAAAAAACGAAGCGAATGGAGCTGAAATTTTGGAAAAATGCGGTACTTACTTGAACGAAATAATGTTTGGCAAATGTTTGGCAACATTAGAAAGTGTTTTTTTGGCAATTTGGAAATACTGCCCGATTTGAATTAAATGCGGAAGTTCTTTGGGATTTAAAACGAGGGATTTGAGAATTCGGGTAATTGCGACTTCGCCATTTTCATTTAAGGCGTTTTCAAGCGCGTTGGGTAAATCCATCGACGCGGGGTCTGCAATGGTGCGAATGACTAAAAAGGGCAGGGCGTAATGCGTAGCAACTTTGGCAATCGCGCCACTTTCCATGTCGAGCGCAACAGCACCTGTTTTTTCAAAAATTTCGTGTTTTTCTTGCGCGGTAGAAACGACTTTTTCACTCGCAATTAACGCACCTTTAGAAACAGTAATGTCAGCACCTAAAACGTTTTTCGCGTGTTGATGCCATGTTGCATTTACTGAAATTTCTTGTCCGTCACTGTCAATTAAACTTTCGGCTAAAACCAAATCGCCCATTTTTAAATCAGGACTTAATGCCGCCGCACAACCCCAACTCATCAATTGCGTTGCACCTTTTGAAACAGCAAGTTCAGCGGCTTTTCGAGCATTTTCTGCGCCTGCCCCCGAATGAATCAGCAACACATTGTCAGTTAGAAAAACAAACTTGCCGCGCGGCAAGTTGGGTTCCCACAGCGCGTTTGGCAAGGTTTTTAACGTATTTAATTCTTCAGCAAGGGCAACAATAATTCCAGTAATCACTTTTTATTCAACTCATTACGATAGCGAGCTAATGCCCACAAGGGGAAAAATTTATCGTAACCATGATATTTCAAATAAAAGACTTTTGGAAACCCTGGTGCAGTGAAACATTTGTCATTCCAAACGCCATCAGCTTGTTGCGAGCGTAAAATGAAATCGATGCCTGCTTTCACTTCAGCACTTTTGCCTTCGCCTGCCGCACAAAGTGCAAGCACTGCCCATGCTGTTTGAAACGCGGTGCTGAAATGGTATTTGCCTGCAAAACGGGTGTCGTGATAACTGAAATTATCTTCGCCCCAACCTCCATCAGCGCGTTGCACGCTTTTCAAAAATGCGACCGCTTTGGTGAACATCGGGTCAGTTTTTGGCAAATTGGTTTGTTCTAGCGCAAGTAAAACTGACCAAGTGCCGTAAATGTAATTCGTTCCCCAACGTCCAAAAAATGAACCATCAGCTTCCTGTTCAGAACGCAAGTATTCAATCGTGCGTGCTAACGGTTCGGCATATTCAGGATGATTTTGTGCGACTTTTGCCATAAGCATTGCACAACGTGCGCTCACGTCCGAAGTCGGAGGGTCAAGCAATGCACCGTGGTCAGCAAAGGGAATTTCATTCAAATAATAGTAAGTATTATCAACGTCAAACGCGCCATAACCGCCATTTTTTGATTGCATTTCTGTAATCCAGCGCGTTGCAGCATGAATCGAATCGTCGTGCAATGTTGCATTTTCAGATTCTGCCATTGCAAACGCCACAACCGCCGTGTCGTCAACGTCGGGATAATGCGGATTATTGAATTGGAATGCCCAACCACCACCGCCTTTTACATTCGGACGTGAAACGCGCCAATCGCCTGGCTCATCTTTTAATTGTTTGGATTTCAACCAATCGTAAGCACGATTCAAACTGCTGCTGATTGTAGGTTGAATGCCTGTTTTTTGGATTTCTTCAAACGCTAACGCGCTCAAACCTGTATCCCAAACGGGTGATAAACAAGGTTGGCAATACGCATCGTGTTCGTTAATGACGAGCAATTTATCAATCGCTTTACGCGCTGTGACAACTAATTCGTGATTTTTATCGTAGCCGAGTAAAAGCAAGGCTTCGTAAGAATTAACCATCGCAGGGAAAATTGCACCCAAACCGTCTTCACCATTCATTCGTTCAACAAACCAATCATGGGCTTTTTGGATTGCTAATTCGTGGGCTTTTTTCGGAATTAACGGACGAGTAGCTAAACCTAGTTTATCTAAGCCTAAGAAAATTTTATTGAGCAATGTACGTTCGGGAAAATAATGTTGTTCTTCGTCAGGATGCGTAACAAATAATTCCAACACATTCACTTTATTTGGATTTTTCGCGGTGGCTTTTTTTGTGTACAAAATAAACAGCGGCACCATCACAGTACGCGACCAGTACGACACTTTGTCTAAATGGAACGGGAACCATTTTGGAAATAACATAATTTCCACAGGAATATACGGCACAGCACGCCAAGGTACTTGTTCAAACGTGGCGAGCGCAATGCGGGTAAAAACGTTGGCTTTTGCCGCGCCGCCTTGCGCTAAAATCCATTCTCGCAATTTCGTCATGTGTGGCGCGTTAATATCATCGCCAGCCATTTTGAGTGCGTAATAAACTTTCACACTGCAACTAATTTCGCCCAGACCGCCCGTATACAAAGGGTAACTACCATCTTTCGATTGACGTGAACGTAAATACACCGCGATTTTTGCTTGTAATGATTCATCAATTTCGCCCAAGTAGTGCATCATCATGATGTATTCAGCGGGAATGGTGCAGTCGGCTTCGAGTTCAAAAACCCAATAACCATCCGCATGTTGCAAACTTAACAATTTGTTTTGTGCTTGCGAAATGGCGTTGTCTAAATCGTAGGCTTTTGAATAAATTGCTTCCGAAGAACTTGCGTTATTCTCAGCAACGTCGTGATGCGTATCTTTGAACATGGTGTCGTCCTTTAAAATCATTTTTTATTTGAATACGTCCAATCGGGTGTCGTAAGTCCGCGACTGGCAAAGTTAAAAAGTTGAGTTAATAAAAAGTCACTGCGAACGGTCAAATTTGTAGCAATAATCGTTGCTTTTACACTGTTACGGGTGATTTTTGCTTGTTCAGAACGGTTAAATTGCAAATTACTTTTAATTTTTCGCAAAGTTAAAACTGCCATCCCTAATGCCCATAAACAGAATTTACGAATGCCCGTTTCATCAGAAGGAATCAATAACGTATAACGCAACGCATTGTGCAAATGACCTTGTGCGATGCTGATTAAATGTTCTAGTCCTTTGCCAAACTCAACGTCTTTGGTTTCAGGTGTAAGATTTTTTAAATCAAAACCTGTTTCCGTAAAAACATCTTGTGGCAACCAACAAACGCCACGTCCCGCATCATCCCAAATATCTTTCAAAATGTTAGTCATTTGCAAACCTTGCCCAAATGACACCGATAATTTCAAAAGTTCGTCTTCGTGCTTGGCGATTTCGGGCGAATAATGACAAAACAATTTTGCGAGCATTTCACCCACACAACCTGCGACGTAATAACAATACTTGTCCATATCGGCGAGCGTTTCCAAACCATCATGCAAATTTTGTGCTTGAAAAATCGGCATTCCTTTTGCCATCGTTTCGACGCATTCAACAAGTGCTTTAACTTGGGCGGGTTCAAAACTGTGCGTGATTTGAATAACTCGTGGTAAAACATGAATCAATTGATGTTCGGCTGGTATGGTCTGCTCAGACAAAAGTGGCGCAAGTTCTAACGCAAAAATTTCAGCTTGCTGCCCTGTTTTTACGATATTGATAAATTCGTCGCAAAAATACAGTTTTTGACGCGGCGAAAGCGACACTTCGTCTTCAATCGTATCGACAATGCGGCACAATAAATAAGCGTTTGCTACAGCAGGAAATAAGGCTTTCGGAAGTTGCGGAATTGTGAGCGCGAAAGTACGCGAAACACCTTCAAGCAAATACGCTTGAAACTGGTCATCAGGCAAGTCATGCAACGATTTTGAATTGTCTAAAACGGCTTGAGTTTCGTTGGTCATTTTTTGAGTTTGCAATCGCAGATTTTGGTTTAAAAGTAGGTCTTATATGCGCGTAATAATAGACGGTTTGTTGGCTATTTGCAAAGTGATGTTGTTTTGTTGCTAATTATCGAAAAACCGAAATTAAGTAAAATTCAATTTCAGTAAAAACAGTGAGTTATTTCGCTAATTTCACGTTTTACACGATAAACGTTTTGTAAAAACTGGAGTCAAACGGTAAAAAAGGGTATTCTAGCAAGAGAAGTGTTAAGCGTATGAAAGCACACGCTTTTTTATAACATACTGATTTTAAAGTTAGATTGCCTTGTTGTTAAAATACGACAAAGGCGTTATTTATTTTTCGGAGAGTAATTTATGGGCGTTCCATTACGTCAGCAGTTAGCAGTAGGCAGTTATTTAATTAAACAAAAACTCAAAGGCGTAAAAAAATATCCGCTGGTATTGATGTTAGAACCTTTGTTCAAATGCAATTTAGAATGCGCGGGTTGTGGAAAAATCGATTATCCCGATGATATTTTAGACAAGCGTTTGACATTTGAAGAATGTATGCAAGCCGTTGACGAATGTGGTGCGCCGATGGTTTCAATTCCAGGTGGTGAACCGTTAATTCATAAAGATATGCCACGCATTGTTGAAGGTTTGATTGCGCGTAAAAAATTCGTTTATTTATGCACCAACGCATTGCTTTTGAAAAAACGCATTGACGATTACAAACCATCACCTTATTTAACCTTTTCGATTCATTTGGACGGCATGAAAGAACGTCACGATGCGTCAGTTTGCCAAGAAGGTGTTTTTGATCGTGCTGTTGAAGCAATCAAATTAGCATTAGATAAAGGTTTTCGTGTCAATATCAACTGCACGCTTTTTCAAGGCGAAACTGCACCCGAAGTTGCCGAATTTTTAGATTATGTAACCGAATTAGGTGTTGAAGGTATCACGATTGCTCCAGGTTTTAGTTATGAACGTGCGCCAAAACAAGATGTTTTCATTAAAGGCAACGACGTAAAAGAATTATTCCGTGGTATTTTCAAACTCGGCAAAGGTCGCAACTGGAAATTAAACCATTCATCGTTGTATTTAGATTTTTTAGCAGGTAATCAAGATTACAACTGCACGCCTTGGGGAAATCCAACACGCAACGTTTTTGGTTGGCAAAAACCGTGTTATTTACTTGCTGACGAAGGTTATGCTGCAACGTTTCAAGAATTGCTTGATACCACGCCTTGGGATAATTACGGGAGTGTCAATAATCCAAAATGTGCAAGTTGTATGGCGCATTGCGGTTATGAAGCAACTGCTGTTGAAGATATGTTGAAACATCCTATCAAAGGTTTGTTGACTTCACTTTTAGGCGTGAAAACGGATGGTGCAATGGTTGAAACAGCTGCGCCAACGTCATCGATTTCAACGCTTGCAGGTATTCCCGTTAACGTTGAACACACAAAATAGTTTTTAGGGAGAAAGTAATGATGCCCGTTAAAAAATTCGCTGTTATCGTGTTTTCAGTTAGCAGTTTGTTTGCAAGCTGCGCTTTCGCTCAAGAAGAAAGCGCGACCGCACGACAAATTATTGATAAGTTTCAAACAGAGTTAATTTCGGTCATGAAAGACGGCAAAAAACTCGGTTACACAGGACGTTTTGAAAAACTCGAACCTGCGGTGACAAACAGTCATGATTTGCCAAAAATTGCTCGCATCGTGGTTGGCAAAGAAGGCGAAAAACTCAACGATGAACAGCAAAAGAAATTGACCGATGTTTTTACAAAATTAAGCGTTGCTTCTTACGCGCATAATTTCAAAGAATTTGGCGGCGAAGAATTTGTGATTGATAGCGAAGAAGAAACTAAAAATGGTGGTGTAGTCATTCATTCGCATTTGAACATTCCCGATGATAAACCTGTCAAATTTGACTATATGCTCAAAGAGAAAGGTGCGAGCTGGCGAATTATTAACATCATTGCCAATGGCGTAAGCGATTTAGCGTTGAAACGTTCAGAATATACCGCCATTTTGCAGCGTGATGGTTTTGACACGCTGATTGGAAAAATTAACGAAAAAATTGAGAACTACGCGAAACAGTGAGGCGCGAAAAATGAAACATACAATAAAAATAATAAGTTTAATTTGTGGTGCGGTTGTAGCCTCTAACGTTGCAGCAAAAACGTACGATCCTTACGAGAGTTTTAATCGCTCGATGTACGATTTTAATAGCACGGTTGATGATTACGTTGCTGCGCCGCTGGCGAATGGTTACAAATTCATCGCACCGTCTTTTGTGCAAACTGGCGTGAATAATTTTTTCACCAATTTGAAAGGAATCAACGTTGTTTTAAATGATTTGTTGCAAGCAAAACTTACTCAAAGTGCGGCAGATTTAGGGCGTTTTACCTTGAACACAACAGCTGGAATTGGTGGTTTTGTTGATGTGGCAAAATACGCGGGACTTGAGCAAAACGAAGAGGATTTTGACCAAACGCTTGCCGTTTGGGGGGTGCCGCAAGGTGCGTATTTAGTTTTACCGCTCGTAGGACCTATGACGATGAGAAGTGCGCCTGCCTCTGCGTTTGATGCGGCGGCAAATCCTGCCACTTATGCAAGTATTCCTGCTGATTTTATCAGCGCGCCTGTGCAGTTTATGTCGGCATTAAATGCACGAGCGAATGCTGAAGGGGCGTTGAAATTTATCAACGAAGCGGCAGTTGATAAATACGTTTTTACTCGCGAATCATTTTTACAATGGCGCAAAAGTTTAGAAAAAGATGGCAATGTGAGTGCTGACATTGACGCTGAATTATTCACTGACGATAAAGAACTCACGTTTAAATGGCGTGATTATCAAAAACAATTTGAATCAGCAGCAAATTCTTTTGGTAGTACCGCACAACAGTTTGATTTAGCCGCTAGAAATTATGAGCAAGCAGAATTGAAAATCGAAAATTTAAAACATTCGCGCAAATAGGGTATTACCATGAAATCGTTACATTTATTGTTTGTCGTTTTATCGCTAGGCAGTTTTTTAGGTCGGGTTGCGTTGGCGCAATTTCGTCCTGACATGCTTGAATTAAAATGGGTAAAAATTGCACCGCACGTTCTAAGTGGGTTGTTGTTATTAACAGGATTTAGTTTAGCATTTGGTTACACAGGCGATCACGGTTGGATTGCGGCGAAATTGGTCGCGTTAATTGGTTATGTTGGTTTAGGTGTTTTGGCGATCAAGCGTACTGATGTAACGCGCTGGTATGCGTTTGGTGGGGCATTATTGTTGTTTGTTTATATTGCAAGAGTTGCCGTCACAAAAACCATTTTTTAAGCATTCGCAGGGGGCGAATATAATTCGTCCCCTCAAGTGCATCACATTAGTTTGCAAGTCAGATTAAATGCTTAACACGCCGCTTTGGCGTTCAATTTCTTGAATGTAGCGCAGCACTGAAGACTCGGAACTTTGTTTCATTTTTATGAACTTAACGCCAACTAATTCGGCAAATTCTCCTATTTTGTGAGCTTCAATGTGACGTTTCATCATAATTTCAAATGAAACCAACACTTCGCCAAAATTAGGCATGATGAGATTGACATCTTCAAAAATAGTTCCTTTCGTTAAAAAAAATGAGAATTCTTCCCTTTGATTTATAACAGAAAAACCCGATAAGCTAATATCGTGCAAATTGAGCCGAATTAAATTTAATAATCGTTCATCAGGTTGCGGTGGATTTGCTTCGCGTTCAGCCTCGAGTTGTTGTCGTTCCAATTTGGCTTTAATTTTGTTTTCGACCGACATTTTGGCATAGGCTTTGATAAAGGCTTGTTGCTCGGCGACCATTTCAGCTTGTAATTGTGCTAATAACCCTTCTTTTATGACGTTTATCGCAATTCCATAGGCTTGTTTGTAATCAGCAGATGATTCTTCAGTGGGTTCTTTGAGTGCAAATTCACAAATACTTGGATTCATGATTGGTGTGTTAACGCGATAGTATTCGCGGCGATTATACCAATATAAAGACGTTGGAATCGGCATTGAAAATGCCTCAGAACCTTCATATTTGACTTTGGTTATATGCTCGCCTGTGAAAGCGACTTGAATACCGTTAAAGCCTGTTGAAAATTTAACATGCGGCGTTGTAATCAACTTTTTGTTTAAATGCTCTGACGCGCCATAATCCAAAATCATTGTGCCATCTTTGTGGTTTACGGCAATAATGGCGGTAAGCAAAGACTCTTTACCACCTAAATTGGCACTTATCATACATTTATGTTTTACCAGCATTGACAAATTACTTGTTATCATTGCCTTGTTGTGAATCATTGCTGAATCGTCGTTATCCATTGCGTTACCAGAGTTGAAATTATTGTTTTGGGTTAATTGTAAAGATTTAGCCTTTCTTATAAAAGGGGATTTAATGGGTTGGTTATTGTTAATTTGTGCGGGATTTGTCGAGATTATTTTCGCGTTGAGTCTGAAATATAATCAAGGTTTCACGCAACTTATTCCCAGCATCGTGACGGCTATTTCAGGTGCTGGGAGTTTCTATTTACTCATGCTTGCTCTAAAAACCTTGCCTCTTGGCACTGCGTATGCCGTGTGGACAGGAATGGGAGCTGTGGGTGTGGCTATTTTTGGCATTTTTTTATTCAAAGAATCGGTTGATTTGTATAGGTTATATTCAATTTTGCTCGTTGTTATCGGCATTGCTGGCTTGAAATTAACGGACAGTTACTAAAATGTTACATTTAGTTTTCGAAATATCTGCCGAGGTTTTAGCTCGCTTGCAGAATCAAACCGCCGTCATTTTTTTAAACAATGCTGTTTTGGGATTATTAAAAAACTCCCAATGGCAAAATGAATTAGCAATGATTACGCCAAGTTATGTTTTAAACGATGATTTAATTTTGCGTGGAATTGAAGCAGATTTGCTTGTTGATAACATCGTACCGATTGATTATGCCGAATTTGTTAAACTGACTGTTGAAAATACGCCAATTCAAACATGGACTTAAAGCTCACAGAACACGGTTTTTTGGTTTCAACAAGCGACTGGAACGAATCGGTGGCAGTTGAATTAGCCAAATTAAACGAAATCACTTTAACGCCTGCACACTGGGAAGTTGTGCTTTTTATGCGTGATTATTACGAAAAATTTAATTATTTGCCCAACACACGCATTTTTGTGAAGGCTATTGCTAACCAATTTGGTGCAGAAAAAGGTAACAGTCGTTATCTGCAAAATTTATTTCCGCAATCACCGTTAAAATATGCCTGCTTAATTGCAGGCTTGCCAAAACCACCGACGTGTTTGTAATTATTCGGCGCGTTTGAAGCGATGAATCAAATCCCGATTTTTTTTATTAGGTTTATGTTCAGGTTTTTGAAAACCTAAAAATTGCCGTTCTTCGCGTTTGATTTCAACTTGTTTTTGACGTTTTTCGACACTTTCTGAATTCTCCTCATATAGCAATGCCGCTTCTTTGGCGGAAACTCGTTGTTTTGCTATACCTGTAACCGTTATTAGCCATTCAAAACCTTCTTTGTGAATTTCAAGTTTTGCCCCGACTTTGATTTCTTTGCTTGGTTTGACACGCTGTTTATCGACGTGAATTTTACCGCCAGAAACAGCTTCGGTTGCAAGTGAGCGCGTTTTAAAAAAACGCGCTGTCCACAGCCATTTATCAATTCGAATTGAATCTAGTGGCTGTTGCATACTTTATTTTTCAATTCGCGAGGTAACGAAAAGACAACTTTTTCTTCGATGCCTTGAATTTCTGTGGTCACGTTGCCACCCCAATTTTTAAGCTGGGCAATGACTTCTTGCACCAAAATTTCAGGTGCTGATGCGCCCGCTGTAACACCAACAGCTTTAATGTCTTCGAACCATTCTTGTTGCATATCTTTTGCGGTATCAATTAAATAAGCTGTTTTGCCAAGTTGTTCGGCAATTTCACGCAACCGATTTGAATTCGAACTATTTGGCGAACCAACCACCAAAATGATGTCGGCAATTTTTGCCAAATCATGCACTGCATCTTGACGGTTTTGCGTCGCATAACAAATGTCGTCTTTTTTCTGTTCTTGAATTGACGTAAAACGCTTGCGAAGCGCATCAACCATGATTTTTGTATCGGTCATAGAAAGCGTTGTTTGCGTCACATACGCTAAATCTTCAGGATGATTCACCATCAGTTTTTCCACGTCAGCGGGTGTTTCAACTAAATAAATGCCGCCTGTTTCAGCTTGTTTTTCATACTGTCCCATTGTGCCTTCGACTTCTGGATGTCCCGCATGACCAATCAAAATCACTTCACGATTCGCTTTAGCGTGTTTTGAAACTTGAATATGCACTTTTGTCACAAGCGGGCAGGTCGCATCAAAAACCGTTAATTCACGATCTTTGGCTTCTTGTTGAACTTGTTTTGATACGCCATGTGCGCTGAAAATGAGCGTTGACCCCATTGGTACGTCAGTTAATTCTTCAATAAAAATTGCACCTTTGGCTTTCAAACCATCGACAACAGTACGATTGTGAACGACTTCGTGACGTACATAAATCGGTGCGCCAAAGGCTTCTAAAGCACGTTCGACAATTTCAATGGCACGATCAACACCAGCACAAAAACCGCGTGGATTTGCTAAAACAATTTGCATTTATTTTCTCTTTTGAGTGATGACTACAGATTCGAAATTTTGTTGGATTCAAGCGCATTCGTCAACGTCCTTTTTTGTTTATTAAACAGTGAAAAAAGAAGGGGAATTAAGAATCAGTGAACAATAACTTGTGTACTGACGACAAAACAAACTCGCGTTATTACGCTATACTGTACGGCACAACATTTTCGAGGATAAAAAAATTTATGAGACCAAGTGGACGCGATGCCGCGCAATTAAGGGAAATTAAATTAACGTGTGGTTACACCAAACACGCTGAAGGTTCCGTTTTAGTCGAATTTGGCGACACAAAAGTGTTGTGCAATGCAAGTGTTGATAAAAATGTGCCACGTTTTTTGAAAGGCAAAGGCGAAGGTTGGGTTACGGCAGAATATGGCATGTTGCCACGTTCAACTCATACACGCTCAGATCGTGAAGCAGCGCGTGGCAAGCAAAGTGGTCGCACGCAAGAAATTCAAAGGTTAATTGGACGTTCACTGCGTGCAGTGATGGATTTAAAAGCATTAGGCGAACAAACTATTACAATCGATTGCGATGTGTTGCAAGCCGATGGCGGTACACGAACAGCGGCAATTACAGGTGGTTACGTTGCATTATCGCTGGCTGTGCAAACGTTGCTTGAGCGCAAACAAATTAAATTCAACCCAATTCACGGACAAATAGCGGCTGTGTCAGTCGGGATTTTTAACGGTACCCCTGTTTTGGATTTAGATTACTTGGAAGACAGTAGCGCAGAAACTGACATGAATGTGGTCATGAATGACGCTGGTGCATTTATTGAAATTCAAGGAACTGCCGAAGGTCATGCGTTTCGTAAAGATGAATTAGATGCGCTGTTAGAACTTGCAAATTCTGGCATTCAAACGTTATTAGAAAAACAAATTCAAGCCTTAGAATCAGCAAAATAAAAATAACTTTTTCCAAACCAATGAGGATTTACAAATGCTATACAACCAAGATTTATTAGAAGAATTGAACGTACTTGCTCGCTACAATTTAGAAAGTACGCAAGAAGGCATTAAAATTCACAAAGACGCTGCACCTGAAGTGATTGCAGCCGCGCAACGTTTGTTTGATAAAGGGTTAACTGACCATAAAGATGGCGGTTATTTAACAAGTTTAGGTTTAGAAGTTGCCGAAAAAGTGCAAGCGGTTTTGACAATTCTTTGCACTGAAACCAACTAGGTATTTGTTGCGGTGTGGGGCTTGAAAAAGCTCCATTTCTGCACGTTATTTTGAATGCCACATCCACTTTCTCGTCATGCTCACAACGTCGCGCTTTGGACGTTGCTTTTTTTTACGCTGAGTTTTTTAGGCGTGAATTTTCTTTTTTCAGGCATTGAAAGTTATAAAAACGATTTATCACGCCAATTAAGTGACATCATTCAAGCCCCCGTCAAAATCGGCAAATTAAGCGCGAAACTGCATGGTATTGCGCCACAAATTCAACTGAGTGAATTGGACATCGCCAACGAAAAAATTCATTTAAGCGAAATTCGTTTAGGCGTGGATGTTTTCCAATTTCTTTCAACTCAAAATCTACTTTCCGCCGCAACGATCACACTTGTTGATGCAAAAATTACACTTGTTAGGCACGCAGACGACAGCATTACGCTTGAAGGTTTAAAAGCGAGCGAAGGACAACCGACATGGCTTTTACAAGGAAATTACAGTTTGTTGCACAGCTCAATAACATGGCGTGATGACAAATTAAAAACACCCGTGCGGCAAATTGCACCTGTGAATTTAGCGATTCTCAATGATGGTGGAAATCATCGTGTGAATCTGCTTGCACAATTGCAAAAAAATGAACCGTTGCGTGTATCGCTTGATTTTTCAGGGAATCCGTTTGATTTAAAAACCTTGAACGGCAAGATTTATTTTGAAAGTAAAAATCTGAAATTAAGTGAATTTTCCGAATTCGAGTTGCCGTTAAATTTGAAAATTCAGAACGGTGTGGCAAATTTAAAAGCATGGGCAACGTTGAAAAATGGTGAGTTTCAAACGTTAAACGGTGACGCAAAATTTCAAAATGTGGCGTTAAATCGTCCACAACATTCGGTTTTGAAATTTAATCAAATTAGTAGCAATTTTCAAATTGAAAAACAAAATGAAACGTGGCTTGCTAGCCTGTTAAACCTTGATGTTTCAATGCCTGAAACGGCTTTGAATGGTGCGCTTTCTTTAGCTGTTAACGAAAACAATTCGGCTGAAAATAGCGTTGGTTTATTTTTAAGAAATGTTGAGCTTGCACCGCTTATTCCGATTGCCAATTTTTTTGCTGAAAAAGACATTGAATTAAATAAATTTAGTGGCACGTTAGAAAATTTGCGGCTTTTCACGCAACCAAAATTGGAAAAATTCGCCGTTGATGGCAAATTTACCGATTTAAAAATTAACGTTGCAGATTTGAATTTTCAGCATTTAAACGGACATTTACATGGCAATGAACAAGCAGGAACACTGTTTTTAGAGGCTGAAAAATTGGCACTTCACGCGCCAACTTTATTTCGAGAAGTGTTGCCTGAAATCGAATTAAAAACCACGTTGAATTGGTTGCAAACACCCGAAGCGTGGCAAATTTCCAGCGACAAAATTGTGTTAAATAATCGTGATATTCCTAGCGAAAGTGCGTTAAAACTGACACTTCCAAAGAATGGCGAGCCATTTATGGATTTGCAAACGGCGTTTGAAATTCATGACGCAACACAAACGTGGCGATATTTGCCCGTTGGCATCATGGAAAAAGATGTCGTTGAATGGCTCGATAAAGCCTTTGAAAAAGGGCAGGTAAAGAATGGACAATTTTTGTTTTATGGATTGTTGAAAGATTTTCCATTTGAAAAAAATAACGGTGTGTTTGAAGTTATTTTTGATGCTGAAAATGGGCGACTCAATTACGCACCCGATTGGTTGCCGCTGGATAACTTGACCGCACAAGTGCGTTTTTACCAAGACAGTTTGCAAGTCAATTTAAGTGGGATGGCGCAAAATGCTACGCTCAAATCTGCTGAAGTCACGATTCCATCGATGTTTACCAGTAATTATGTTGGCATTATTGGCGAAGCAGAAGGGGAAATTTCGCAAGTATTAAGTTTTATGCAAAAAACGCCGTTGAAATCGCGCGTAGATTCGGTTTTAACAGCCATTGCACCAGTTGGGAAAACTGACGTTTCGCTTGATTTACAAATTGCTTTAGCTGAAAAATTCACTTCAAAAGTCAAAGGCTCTGCGTTGTTTCAAAATGCAAAACTCAAAGTTAAATCGCTTGATTTGCCTGTGCAAGCCATTTCAGGTGAATTGAAGTTTACGGAGCAGGGCGTTTTTAGCGATCGTATTGACGCAGTCGCGTTAAATCGTCCAATTCAAGTGCGTTTGCAAAGCAGCGACACGCAAACTAGCGTCAATGTTGTCGGTAGTACCAGCGTAGAAGATTTATTTTCTCAACTGAACATTTTGCCGCTGACAAAATTGAATGAAAAAACGACGTGGATTGACGGTTTGACTGATTATCAACTAACGCTTGCCTTGCCTTACGCGAAAACGCCTCCGACCTTGCAGATCCAATCCATGTTAGCGGGAATTACGTTGAATTTGCCTGCCGAACTTGCAAAAGCAAAATTGCAAAAAATTCCGTTTTCAATGACCTTGACACTAGGCGATGAAACGTTTTTGCCACTGACGATGAATTACAACGAACGTTTAAAAGCGGCTGTCAATTTAGATACAAAAAATAAAAAAATCGAACGTGGTGCGATTTTACTTGGCGACGGAAAAATTGATTTATCTGCTGAAACGGGTTTAAGTTTAAAAATTTCGCGCAATGATTTGGCGTTGCAAGATTGGCTCGGCTTGGCGGCAGCTAGTTCAGAAAATAACGCTGACAGCATTCACACCGTTGTCATTCACAGCCAAAATGCGCGATGGAAAAATGCTGATTTAGGTGCGTTTGATTTGGTTTTGAAACGTGAAAATGAAGCATGGCGTGGCGAGTTGAAAAGCGATTTTGCAACGGGAATTGTGCAACTGAAAAATAATTCAGCCTTGAAATTGGAATTAGAAAAATTAGATTTGGCAATTTTTAAGCAATTTCAAAGTAGTGCGAGTGAAAATCCCCCCCAGCCCCCCTTTTCAAGGGGGGAGCAAAGTCGTGGTTTTTCATTGTCGCTGCAAAGTTTGCAAACGTTTTGGCATGATAAACCGCTCGGTAAATTGAACATTGAAACGACGCAAACTGAAACAGGAATACAATTTAAAACGGTGGATTTACAAGCCACAACGCACCACTTGTCGATGACTGGTGAATCGGGATTACAAACGAAATTGAGCGGCACGCTGGAATTTTTTAAAGCGGGATTATTGTTTTCAAATTTAGGGATTACAAAAGATGTTGCTGAAACTAACGGAAATGCAAAATTGAATTTGAATTGGCAAGGTTCGCCGCAAGAATTTGGGTTAGAAAAATTGCGCGGCGCAATCGATTTGGATTTGCAAAATGGACGAATTTTGAGCATCGAACCAGGTTTCGGGCGAATTTTGGGCGTGTTGGCATTGGAACAGTGGCTTAAACGAATTCAACTCGATTTTAGTGACGTGTATTCGGAAGGCTTAACGTTTGATTCGATTAACGGACATTTCGATATTTCACAAGGCAAAGCGAGTACGCAAAATTTAACAGTTGATGCGATTCCAGCGAAAATTTTGCTCAAAGGTGACACCGATTTTGTACATGAAAACGTCGATTATCTGGTCGATGTTACGCCTAAAAGTGCCGACGCAGTGCCTATTGCTGGTACAATTGTCGGAAAAATTATGAGCCTTGTTGGGAAAACATTGACAGGTGAAAATCAAGACGGTTTTTTCTTTGGTTCGCAATATCAAGTTAAAGGTTCGTGGGGAAATGTGGATGTGATTCCCATGCACGAAAACGACGGTTTAATACAAAAAACGTGGCACGGAATCACCGATTTTTCGTGGCTAAAACAAAAACTTAATTCAAAAGAGGTTCGTCATGACTAAATGTGCTGCCATTCAAATGGCTTCCAGTCCAAATATCAGTGCAAATTTGTTAGAAGCAGAAAAATTGATTGCCGAAGCGGTGAAAGCAGGCGCGAAACTTGTGGTATTGCCTGAAAATTTCGCCTTGATGGGTAATCATGAATTAGACAAAGTCAAAGCCAAAGAAACTGACGGTTTAGGTACAATTCAAAGCTTTTTAGAAAATACGGCAAAAAAATACGGTGTGTGGATTGTGGGCGGCACGATTCCGATTGCAGGCGATAACGAAAACAAAGTGCGTGCAGCGTGCGTGATTTATGACGATAAAGGTAAGCGTGTGGCGCGTTACGATAAAGTGCATTTATTTGACGTTCACGTTCCGAACACGAATGAAGTGTATCGTGAATCAGATTCGATTGAAGCGGGCGATGACTTTTTGGTTGTTGACACGCCGTTTGGACGCATGGGCGTGGCGGTTTGTTATGATTTACGTTTCCCCGAATTTTTCCGCAAAATGAGCGAGCAAGGCGTTGATTTCATTGTTATTCCGTCAGCATTTACGGCAGAAACGGGGGCGGCACATTGGGAATTACTATTGCGTGCGCGAGCGGTTGAAAATTTATGTTACGTTATTGCGCCAAATCAAGGCGGTTTCCACAAAAATGGACGCAGAACGTTTGGACATAGCATGATTATTGACCCTTGGGGCGTAGTTTTGGATTGCTATAAAACGGGCAGCGGTTATGTTTTAGCTGAAATTGACCATGAAAGAATTACAAAGGTTCGTGCAGGTTTTCCTGTTTTGACACACCGCCGTTTTTTTTGTCAATAATTATGAAAAGTAAGATTTGTATTTTAATTCTGGCAAGTGGTTTGATTGCTTGTGGTGGCAGTGGACATAGTCGCTACAAGGACACCGCAATACTTGAGAAACCACCGATTTTAGCGTTGCAAAAAACGCAACAGAATGCAGTGATTGATGACAGCGTTGAACCAAAAAAACAGCTCGGTGGTTTAGATGAAAAAGTAATTTTGCTGGATGAAAAGCCGCAAAAGTTGCTGTTGAAATTGCCTGTAATGGATGCGTGGCGAGTGCTTGGAACGGCTTTACGTCAAAGCGATATAAAAGTCACCGATTACGACAAAAACAAACATTTGTATTACGTTAGTTACAAATCACAAGGTATTCTTAAAAACATTTTCAGTTCACTAAACGAAGAAGATACACAAGCCGTGTATGTCATGATGCTCGAATCACAAAATGGTGAAACTGTTATTCACGCCTCATTGGCGAATAATAATGAACAGCGTAGCCAAAATACAGATGAAAATATCGCCCGACCAACTGATGATAGCGACGGGTTGATGGAATCAATTTACCATTTGTTGCGTGATGACGTAAAAACAGAATAATTTTTAACCTTAATTTTTAATTGGAGAATTTTTTATGAATGAAAATTGGATTGCACCGTCGATTTTATCTGCGAACTTTGCAAAGTTGGGCGAAGAAGTTGACAACGTTTTAAAAGCAGGCGCGGATATTGTGCATTTTGACGTGATGGATAATCATTTTGTGCCTAATTTAACCATTGGTCCATTGGTGTGTGAAGCATTACGCAAACATGGCGTGACTGCGCCCATCGACGTGCATTTAATGATTGAACCTGTAGACAGAATTATTCCAGATTTTGCCAAAGCAGGTGCGAGCATTATTACGTTTCATCCAGAAGCATCGACTCACATTGACCGCACGTTGCAATTGATTAAAGACCAGGGTTGCCAAGCGGGTTTAGTTTTCAATCCAGGCACTCCATTACATTATTTAGATTATGTCATGGACAAAATTGACATTATTTTGCTCATGTCAGTGAACCCAGGTTTTGGTGGTCAATCGTTCATTCCATCTGCGTTAGGCAAATTGCGTGAAGTGAGAAAACGTATTGACGAAAGCGGTCGTAACATTCGTTTAGAAATCGACGGAGGTGTAAAAACCGATAACATCCGTGAAATCAAAGCAGCAGGTGCTGACACATTTGTTGCAGGTAGCGCGATTTTTAACCAACCTGATTACAAAAAAGTGATTGACGAAATGCGTGTTGAACTCGCAAAAGCGGCGTGATTATGACTGTGAAATTGATTGCTTTTGATTTAGATGGAACGCTGATTGATTCTGCGCCCGATTTGGTGGAAGCAGTCAATTTTGCACTGAGAAAACTCGGTAAACCAACGCACTCGCAAGCCACAATTCAACAATGGATTGGTAATGGCGCGGATGTGTTGGTGAAACGTGCATTACTTAATAATTGGCATGTTGGTGAAATTCCAGAAGATTTTGAAATTGCATTTGAATTATTTAAAACGTATTACGCGCAGCATGATTGGGTGCATAGTCAGTTGTATGACGGTGTTTTGAAAACGTTACAGACATTGAAAAATAATGGTTTCAAATTAGCATGTATCACCAATAAAACTGCAAGATTCACAAATCCGTTAATGGAAACAGCAGGGCTTGCGCCGTATTTTGATTTTATTGCTTCTGGCGACACATTTGCCGAAATGAAACCTCATCCATTACCACTTTCAGAAACTGCAAAGTTATTAAATGTCGAGCCTAAAAATGCGTGGATGATAGGCGATTCGATTAACGATATTTCAGCAGGAAAACGCGCAGGTTTTAAAACAATTGCCGTTTCTTACGGTTACGCAGGTCAACATTCAATGACAGATTTGAACGCTGATTACACTGTAAATTCGATGCTAGAAATAGCAAATGTAGTGTTTCATGAAAAATGAATCACGAATCTACCTTGATTAAACTCAGCTGCGCCTTTATAATTCGCGCCTATGTTTAACACCAGTTCAAACGCTTTTGCGTCTATAGTAACTAAAATTTTGAAATATCAAATTTTAGTTATTTTTTTTGTTAGCGTGATTTTTGTGCTAACAGTGGATTTGAACTCAGGTTTTTTTTCGTTTTTAGGTGGCTTGATTGCTTTTTTACCGAATCTATATTTCGGCTGGCGACTGCGAAAAATTAGCCAATTAGAAACAAAAAAATTCATCAATTCTTTTTATCGTAACGAAACAACGAAGTTGCTTTTAACAGCATTATTTTTCGTGTTGGTTTTTAGAATTCCAGATATAAAATTATTACCGCTGTTGACGTGTTACATTTCAACGTTATCAGTTTTTTGGTTCGCATTATTGATGCGTTAAATTTTCAAATTTAAGAAGTCAAAGAGAGGAACAATGGCTACTGAAGCTCACGCTGCCGAAGGCGCAACTGGTTATATTATCCACCATTTAACATCACTGCGTGTTGGTGAAGGTTTTTGGAGTTTGCATCTTGACACTTTGTTTTTCTCAGCGTTGCTAGGTGGTTTGTTCATTTGGTTTTTCAAAAATGCCGCTGAAAAAGCAACTGCCGGTGTGCCAGGATTGATGCAAAATTTTGCAGAAATGATTATTGAATTTGTCGATCAACAAGTTAAAGACAGTTTTCATGGTCACAGCAAATTGATTGCGCCGCTTGCGTTGACAATTTTTTGCTGGGTATTTTTGTGGAATTTCATGGATATGTTCCCAGTTGATATTTTGCCAGGTATTGCAGGTTTAATGGGTATCGAGTATTTGCGCGTTGTCCCAAGTACCGATTTAAACGCAACATTTGCGATGTCAATTTCAGTTTTCTGCTTAATTATTTTTTACAGCATCAAAATCAAAGGGCCAATCGGTTTTGCAAAAGAATTGATGTTCCAACCTTTTGGACCTTGGTTAACACCTTTTAACTTATTGTTGAAAGTAGTTGAAGAAATCGCAAAACCTATTTCATTGGCATTGCGGTTATTTGGTAACTTGTATGCAGGTGAGTTGATTTTCATTTTGATTGCTTTGTTGCCTTGGTATATTCAACCGTTGTTGAGTTTTCCTTGGGCAGTGTTTCACATTTTAATTATTACCCTTCAGGCGTTTATTTTCATGGTACTCACCATTGTGTACTTGAGCATGGCGCACGAAGATCACTAAGATTTTTCACTTTTCTATTTAACAATACGTTGGAGGTATTATGGAACTCGCAAAATTAGTTGCTGACGTGCAGGGTTTAACTGCTATTGCAGTAGGTTTAATTTTAGGTTTAGGTGCGTTAGGAACTGCTATTGGTTTCGGTTTATTGGGCGGTAAATTCTTGGAAGGCGCAGCGCGTCAACCTGAAATGGTTCCAATGTTACAAGTTAAAATGTTCGTCGTTGCAGGTCTTTTGGACGCGGTAACAATGATTGGCGTTGGTTTGGCTTTATTCTTCACCTTCGCAAACCCATTCTTATCAGCAGTACAACAGGCAGCTGGTTAATACGCTGTTTCATTTTAATCGCAACAAGAGGAACGCATCGTGAGTATCAATGCTACTCTGATCGGGCAAATGATTACCTTTGCACTTCTGGTGTGGTTCACCATGAAGTACATTTGGCCACCGTTATTTGACTCTTTAGAAGAACGTAAAAAGAAGATTGCTGACGGTTTGGCAGCGGCTGAAAAAGGTCAGGAATCGATTGTTTTAGCTGAGAAAAAAGCGAAACAAGTTCTTAAAGAAGCCAAAGAACAGTCTTCTGAAATTGTAAGTCTTGCTCAAAAACGTGCTAACGAAATTGTCGAAGAATCAAAACACACCGCTAAACAAGAAGGTGAACGATTGATTATCTCTGCAAAAGCACAAGTTGAACAAGAAATTCAACAAGCTAAAGAAGGCTTGCGTAAAGAAATTTCAACGCTTGCAATTGCTGCAGCGCAACAAATTTTGGGCGCAGAAATCGATAAAGCCAAACATCAAGACATTCTCAATAAAGTTTCTAATCAATTAGGTTAATCGTCATGAGCGAACTAGCAACATTGGCAAGACCTTACGCTGCAGCAGTTTTTAAGCGTGCGAAAGAAACTAATGCTTCTAAGGACTGGTCAAAAAATTTAGCTTTTTTAACAGCAGTGTTAGACGATAAATCTATTTCTCATATCGTAGATGATCCGAAAGTAGGCAAGTCGAGATTGCAAACACTGTTGCTTGATATTAGCGAAGGTCAGCTTGATCAAGAAGGTCAGAATTTTCTAAAGCTACTGATTGAAAATAATAGATTGTCTCTAGTTCCAGCTATTACGGAATTATTTGAAACCTATAAAGCTGAAGACGAAGGTTCAATTGAGATTGATGTGACCACTGCTTTTGCTTTCACCAAAGAATCTAAGCAAAGTTTTAACGCGACGCTGGAAAAAGTTTTTGGTAAAAAAGTTAGCATGAAAGTAGCGGTTGATTCGGCTCTCATCGGCGGCGTTTTAGTTCGCGCAGGTGATCAGGTGATTGACGCTTCGGTTAGAGGTCAACTTCAACAATTAGCACAAAGACTCTAAATTTAGAGCGAGAAAGATATGCAATTAAATCCATCTGAAATCAGTGATCTGATTAAAAAGAAGATCGAAAACTTCGATTTAAGTACACAAGTACACACTGAAGGAACTGTCGTCAGTGTAACCGACGGGATTGTGAGAATTCACGGTCTTTCGCAAGCAATGCAAGGTGAAATGCTCGAATTTACGGGCGGCACTTTCGGCATGGCTCTGAATTTAGAAAGAGATTCAGTCGGTGCGGTTGTTTTAGGTTCTTACCAACATATTTCTGAAGGCGATACCGTCAAATGTACGGGCAAAATTTTAGAAGTGCCAGTTGGTGAAGCGTTATTAGGTCGCGTTGTTGACGCATTGGGTAATCCAATCGACGGCAAAGGCTCAATTGATGCAACCGAATTTTCTCCAATTGAAAAAATCGCTCCAGGCGTTATTGCTCGTCAATCAGTAGATCAACCTGTTCAATTAGGTTTGAAATCTATCGATGCGATGATTCCAGTAGGTCGCGGTCAACGTGAGTTGATTATTGGTGATCGTCAAACAGGTAAAACAGCGATTGCGATTGACGCGATTATCAATCAAAAAGGCACAGGTATTAAATGTATCTATGTGGCGATTGGTCAAAAACGTTCATCGATTGCAAACGTGGTTCGTAAATTAGAAGAACATGACGCTTTAGCACACACCATTATCGTTGTAGCATCAGCTTCTGAATCAGCGGCATTACAATTCATTGCACCTTACACAGGTTGTTCAATGGGTGAATACTTCCGCGACAAAGGCGAAGATGCTTTAATCATCTATGATGATTTAACAAAACAAGCGTGGGCATATCGTCAAGTTTCACTATTGTTACGTCGTCCCCCAGGTCGTGAAGCGTATCCTGGCGACGTTTTCTATTTGCACTCTCGTTTATTGGAACGCGCGGCGCGTATCAATCCAGAAGAAGTTGAAAAACTGACTGGCGGTAAAGTAAAAGGTAAAACGGGTTCTTTAACTGCGTTACCAATTATTGAAACCCAAGGCGGAGACGTTTCAGCATTCGTACCGACAAACGTAATTTCGATTACTGACGGACAAATCTTCTTAGAAAGTAACTTGTTCAACTCGGGTATTCGTCCTGCTGTGAACGCTGGTTTATCTGTTTCACGGGTAGGCGGCGCAGCGCAAACGAAAATCATCAAAAAGTTGGGTGGTGGTACTCGTTTAGACTTAGCACAATATCGTGAGTTAGCGGCATTTGCTCAGTTCGCATCGGACTTAGACGAAAGCACTCGTAAACAAATTGAACGTGGTCAACGTGTTACTGAGTTAATGAAACAAAACCAGTATTCGCCGATGTCTGTGGCGCAAATGGGTGTTTCATTATTCGCAGCAAACGAAGGTTTCTTGGATAACGTTGAAGTCAACAAAGTTTTAGATTTTGAAGCGGCTTTACAAAGCTATTTGAAATCAGAACATGCGGCATTGATGGATAACATCAATGCGACAGGTGATTTCAGTAACGAAATTAGTGCGGGCATTCGTTCAGCTATTGAAACGTTTGTTAAAACTCACAGTTGGTAAAAAGGTCTTCTTATGGCTGTTGGTAAAGAAATACGCACAAAGATCGGC
>JAQTXN010000157.1 GCA_028688755.1 Methylococcales bacterium
TTAACGCAACAACGGATGGCACGTTTATTTTAGCGTTGAAAAATCAAGGAAAAACCTTAACAACCAATGCGTTACCGCTAAACATTTCCGCTGTCGATTTGCAAACGGCGTTGACGAGTGCTTTTGCCGTAAAAATTGACGTGACGCAAGGAAAAACAGGGGAATTTTTAGTTAGTTTTGCAGGCGATTTTGCAGGGCAAAATATCGAATTATTAACAGTGACCACAAAATCTGCCGTGAAAGAGGCAATTTTGGCAGTTTCGCAACTTGGTGAAACTACTGAAAAAACTGTCGCAATTGAAACTTCGACGACCAAACAAGTCAAATTAGTGGTCGATTATTCAACTCAGCCGTTGATCGTGAAAACGGGCGTTGATAGCGAAATTTCGTTCGATATGCAAGGCGAAGTTTTACGGGCTTCGGGCAGTTTGGATATTGCCGTTGCAGGCTATTTCTTGGTGAAAGGCGATTTTGCCTTTGAAAAATCCAGCCAAGAATTGACGCTTTCTGACGGCAAAAAAATTACTGCCAACGCGCTGACCGTTTCTGGCGTAAATGCCTCAGCATTTGCAGGGATTGGCGGTGACACCCCAGCCGAAATGGGCTTGAAACTGGGCGAAGTCGATTTTGCTTTAGCGATGTTTGCGAATTCGGCGGCACCTACTGAACATTGGACAGCCTTAAAAGCCACCGCTGGTAGCGTGGAATTAGTCGGTGTTTCAGAAGTCACGATTTCCGCGCAAACCATTTCGGTTGAAATCAATTTAGCTGACGCGACCACGAAAACCGTCATCGATTTCAACGCGCAAGCGGTGCAAATCGGCGATATTTCGTTCGATTTTGACGGTTCAAAAGGCGAAATAATTCGTGCCGCAGGCAGTTTGGATATTGCCGTTGCAGGGTATTTCTTAGTGAAAGGCGATTTTGCCTTCGAAAAATCCAGCCAAGAACTCACTCTTTCGGATGGCAAAAAAATTACGACCAACGCGCTGACGGTCAGCGGCATCAACGCTTCGGCATTTGCAGGAGTTGGCGGTGATATGCCTGCCGCAATGGGCTTAAAACTGGGAAAAGTTGATTTTGCGCTCGCCATGTTTGCGAATTCGGCTGCCCCAGCGGAACATTGGGCAGCGTTGAAAGCCACCGCAGGCAGCGTGGAATTAGTCGGTGTTTCAGAAGTCACGATTTCCGCACAAACGATTTCGGTTGAAATCAATTTAGCGGATGCGACCACGAAAACGGTCATCGATTTCAACGCGCAAGCTGTGCAAATCGGCGATATTTCGTTCGATTTTGACGGTTCAAAAGGCGAAATTATTCGCGCGTCGGGTAGTTTAGATATTGCCGTTGCAGGGTATTTTTTGGTGAAAGGCGATTTTGCCTTTGAAAAATCCAGCCAAGAATTGACGCTTTCCGATGGCAAAAAAATTACTGCGGATGCGCTTACCGTTTCTGGCATCAACGCTTCGGCGTTTGCAGGGATTGGCTGTGATACGCCTGCCGAAATGGGCTTGAAACTGGGCGAAGTCGATTTTGCTTTAGCGATGTTTGCGAATTCGGCGGCACCTACTGAACATTGGACAGCCTTAAAAGCCACCGCTGGTAGCGTGGAATTAGTCGGTGTTTCAGAAGTCACGATTTCCGCGCAAACCATTTCGGTTGAAATCAATTTAGCTGACGCGACCACGAAAACCGTCATCGATTTCAACGCGCAAGCGGTGCAAATCGGCGATATTTCGTTCGATTTTGACGGTTCAAAAGGCGAAATAATTCGTGCCGCAGGCAGTTTGGATATTGCCGTTGCAGGGTATTTCTTAGTGAAAGGCGATTTTGCCTTCGAAAAATCCAGCCAAGAACTCACTCTTTCGGATGGCAAAAAAATTACGACCAACGCGCTGACGGTCAGCGGCATCAACGCTTCGGCATTTGCAGGAGTTGGCGGTGATACGCCTGCCGCAATGGGCTTAAAACTGGGAAAAGTTGATTTTGCGCTCGCCATGTTTGCGAATTCGGCTGCCCCAGCGGAACATTGGACAGCCTTAAAAGCCACCGCTGGCAGCGTGGAATTAGTCGGTGTTTCAGAAGTCACGATTTCAGCGCAAACCATTTCGGTTGAAATCAATTTAGCCGATGCAACGACAAAAACAGTCTTAGATTTCAAAGAGAAAGCCTTGCAAATCGGCGATATTTCGTTCGATTTTGACGGTTCAAAAGGCGAAATTATTCGCGCGTCGGGTAGTTTAGATATTGCCGTTGCAGGCTATTTCTTAGTGAAAGGCGATTTTGCCTTCGAAAAATCCAGCCAAGAATTGACGCTTTCTGACGGCAAAAAAATTATTGCCAACGCGCTGACCGTCAGCGGCATCAACGCTTCGGCGTTTGCGGGAATTGGCGGCGACACGGCAGCTGAAATGGGCTTGAAACTGGGCAAAGTCGATTTTGCGCTCGCCATGTTTGCGAATTCGGCTGCACCTGCTGAGCATTGGACAGCGTTGAAAGCGACCGCTGGTAGCGTGGAATTGGTCGGTGTTTCAGAAGTCACGATTTCAGCGCAAACCATTTCGGTTGAAGTGAATTTAGCCGATGCGACCACGAAAACCGTCATCGATTTCAACGCGCAAGCCTTGCAAATCGGCGATATTTCGTTCGATTTTGACGGTTCAAAAGGCGAAATAATTCGTGCCGCAGGCGAATTGAGCATCAATGTTGCGAATTTCTTTGCCGTAAATGGAAAATTCAGTTTTGAAAAATCGACCGAAAAACTCACGCTTTCCGACGGCAAAACCGTTGACGCAAACGCGCTAAAACTCGGCGCAACTGGGGTTAGCGCGTTTGCAGGGCTGAACGGCGACAGCGAAAATCCGCTCGGTTTTGTGTTAGATGACGTGGATTTTGGGCTGGCATTATTGAGCGATAGTCAAAATGCCGCGCGGCGTTGGACAGCGTTGCAGGCAAACGCAAAAAGTGTCGCGTTCGTTGGCATAGACGACGTTTCGATTGCGGGAAAAACTTTAAATTTAGCGATTAACACCGCTGATTCAGAAGGCTTGGTTGTTGATTTTGCAAAACAAAATTTGAACATTGCCACAAGTTCAAGCAGCGGAATCACGCTCGATATGGACGGAAAACAAGGCAAATTGTTACGCGCAACAGGCGAATTTGACTTGAATTTAGCCAATTTTTTCAGCGTTTCAGGTAGTTTTGCGTTCGAAAAATCGACCCGCGAAGTCACGCTTTCTGACCAATCCAAAGTGCAAACCGACGCAATCACCTTCGGCGGTTCAAACCTCGATGCGTTCGCAGGTTTGAACGGAAATTCTGATGCCAAGATGGGTTTTGAACTTGCAGACGTGAATTTTGGATTGGCTTTACTTTCTGAGCAAAAAAATACGGAACGTCAATGGGTTAGCTTGCAAGCGACTGCCGAAAAAGTAGGATTTGTCGGCATCGATGGTTTCACGGTTTCTGCGAAAAAACTCGCCCTCAATTACAACCAAGCCGACGAAAAAGGCATCGTCGTTGATTACGCCGCACAGCCGTTTGAAATCGCCACAGGCAGCGAAAATGCTAGTATCACGCTAGATATGGACGGCTTAAAAGGGGCGTTAATTCAAGCCGTTGGTCAGCTCGACATCAACGTGCTGGACTTTTTCCAAGTCAGTGGCGAATTCGCGTTCGAAAAATCGACCCAAGAAGTCACGCTTTCCGACCAATCCAAAATCACCACCGATTTGCTCACCGTCGGCGGTCACAACGTCAGTGCTTTCGCGGGGTTGAATGGAAATAGCGACGCAAAAATGGGGCTTGAAGTCAAAAATATCGACTTCGCGCTCGCACTTTTGACCGACCAAAAAGACGTGCAACGTCGCTGGTTGTCGCTCAAAACCAACGCTGGCGCAGCGGCATTTATTGGTGTTGAAGGTTTAACCGTCGCGGCAAATAATTTATTTGTTGAAGTAAATCAAAGCATTGGAAAAGATTCTGACGTGACGGTGAGCGCGACAGGGCAAAAAATTGTCACCGAAAAAACGAATACGATTTTAAAACTCGACGTAACGGATTCCGCAGGCGAAATCGAATTTAGTTATAAAAATCAATCAGCTACTGTTAATTTAAATCAAAGTGATAAATTATTAGTCAGCCAAATTAAACTCAAATTCGAAAGTTTTGCAGGCATCGGGCAAGGCAATGTCAAAGTCAGCGGCACAAAAACGGCTGGTTTCAACATCGAGTTTATCGGCGAATTAGCGGGGCAACCTATTGAAAATGTTGAAATAAAAACGATTGCGCCCGACATTAGCGTTGACATTTCAGAGCAAAAAACAGGCGAAACGCACGTTGAGACAACGCAAAATGGTCAAGATGCCAATGAAAAACAAGTCTTAATTTTCAATGGCTTGCAAGCAGGGAAGGGCAGTTTTACGCTCACTTTTGAGGGCAAAACGACTGCCGATATTGCGTTTGCAGGTTCTGACAGCGCGAAAAATGCCCAAAATATCCAAACCGCGCTCGAAACGCTTGCCAATATCGGCGCAGGCAATGTGATTGTGAGTGTGGCGAAAGATTTTTCCATCAATCGTCAACGCTATAGCATTGAATTTGCGGGGAAATTAGCGCGTAAAAATGTGGGTGCCTTGAGCGTCAATCCGAAAAATCTCACCATTACAACCTTTGAAACAGGCACTGCGACGACGGCGACAAACGAGCAGCAAGAAATTCGCTATCAAGCAACGGGACGCAACACAAATGGCTCGCTGGTTGCGGGTAGCGGCACATTTACGTTGTCGTTGGACGGACAAAAAACCGTGCCAATTCGCATTGCGGAAAGCTCATTTACAACAAATATCACCGAAATTAAGGGGGCGTTAGAGAAATTAGATGGCGTTGGAACGGGCAATGTGTTGGTCGAAGTCACACAAAAAACTGGCACAAATCAAATATATAAAATTAGTTTTATCAATAAGTTAGCTAATAAAAACATCGGATTACTCAAAATTGAAGACATCAGTTCGCTCAAAGGCACAGATGTCATTATTTCTGGCATCAAAGACGGTTCGAGTGGAGTAGCTCAAACCAACGAAATCAGCACGCCGATTGCCGACGTGCAAACCGCGAGTGTTACGGTCGAAACCACGCAAGATGCTGTAGCGGCTGAAATTATTGAAAACACAATTAAAAACAATGAAATACAGCGCATCAAAATTAACGCAACAACGGATGGCACGTTTATTTTAGCGTTGAAAAATCAAGGAAAAACCTTAACAACCAATGCGTTACCGCTAAACATTTCCGCTGTCGATTTGCAAACGGCGTTGACGAGTGCTTTTGCGACGAAAATGGACGTTTCGCAAAGCAAAACAGGGGAATTTTTGGTTAGTTTTGCAGGCGATTTTGCAGGGCAAAATGTCGAATTATTAACCGTGACCACAAAATCTGCCGTGAAAGAGGCAATTTTGGCAGTTTCGCAACTCGGCGAAACCACTGAAAAAACCGTCGCTGTAGAAACTTCGACGACCAAACAAGTCAAATTAGTGGTTGATTATTCGACCCAGCCGTTGGTCGTGAAAACGGGCGTGGAAAGTGCGATTACGTTCGACATGAAAGGCGAAGTTTTACGGGCATCGGGCAGTTTGGATATTGCCGTTGCAGGCTATTTCTT
>JAQTXN010000158.1 GCA_028688755.1 Methylococcales bacterium
TCGTTGAATTTTGGGGTGTAGGTCATGTTGTTTCTACGGATGGAAGCCGCTTATATAAATTTTCAGATATGTTATTTGCTATCGATAATGCGGCAGCAATTATTTTTAGAATATCAATGAGGTCTTGCATCATAATCTTCCGTCCTTCTGGAGATTTAATCTGTTCACAATAAAAATTATGTATCAATCGATTTCTTTCCGTAAGAGCTGGTTTAAATATGGTATCGACCATCTTTTGGTCTCCAATTACTTTGCCAATATCTCTTAATAAAGTTCCTAAAGTTTTATTGTAGGCATTCTCATTTAATTTCTTTGATTTTTCTGACGAATCTATTGTTTCGTATTCTGTCTTATTCATAACCACATGATTCATCGCACAAATGTTGCCAATCTCAGTTTCTAAAAGATGAGCGACATGACACACTTCACCATACTTTGTGTATATATTTTCAATAGTGACCACTCAATTACTCCAAAAATTTAATAAAAAGTAGCGAGCCTCAAAAACCCTCTCGCTACTCATCAAAATAATAAAACCTTAAACCTCGTGATAAATCGCCGCGCCTTCGTTTAAGAATTCTTGCGATTTTTCGTCCATGCCGAGTTTCAACGCTTCTGCTTCGGCAACACCTGAATTACGCAAAATCCATTCGCGGGTTTCGTGGATATTTTTACCTGTCGATAAATCCATAATCGTGTCGCCGCCCGTTTTTTGAAAAATTGACAGCTTAAAAATCACCAAATCACAGGCACTGCATAATCAGCGAATGCACTATCAATGCTAACAATCACTAAATCTTCAATAATCGCTTGAGCAATAATAATTCGGTCAAATGGATCTTTATGATGTGGCGGCAATTTTTCTAATTGTGAAATGTGCGTTAATCCAATCGGTAGTAATTCTATATTGTTTTCTTGTTGATTTTTCGTAACTAATTCTTCAATTGGCACAGCTAAAGACAATTTTCCGAGTTGTACTTTGATTTGAATTTCCCATGCCGAGGCAATACTCAAATAAAACGAATGTTCACCAGAAAGACAAAATCCTCTGATTTTTTGAGAAAGTTTCGGATTGTCATCGTTTAACCAAAGAAACGCATGAGTATCGAGCAACAATCTCACAATTCACCATCCAACCAAAAACTATCGGGTAACGGTTCATTAAAATCATCGCTCATTTCTATTTTGCCTTGAAACAAACCTAATTTTATCGGTTTGTTTTTCGTTTCAAAATTTTCGTACATGACAATCACTTTGGCTTTTTGTGGTTGAATGGTTTGCGGTAATTGCAAGACAATTTGGTGTTGATGGTTAATGTTTACGGGTAATTCAATGGCGTGCATCGTGGCAACTCCTAAAAGTTATTTGAAAAAACAAAACCGCCCATTTCTGTCATGAAATAAACGGCTAATCGTCAATCGTTGAGCCAAAACTTGCCACTTCGACGTTTAAACATTGTGAAACGTAATAATCGCCTTCGCGGTAAATGAGATATTTTATGTTTTTCATCATGGTGGCTTTTTCTTCGTTGAATTTTGGGGTGTAGGTCACGTTATTTTTTGATATGGAAATTTTAAGTTATTAGTGATTTCTTCGTAACTCGTAATACTCATCGTCTGATATTTCCTTGTCTTCATATTCGAACTGGTCATTCACAACAATTTGAGGAATTAAACTTTCGATTTTATGTTTGTAACCGACCAATAATGAATTAGGAATAAATATATGCTTCACTAAAGGTTTTTCTTCCCATTCTTTCTTAATATACATTTCACCAGGGACACAAAAATACCAAGGTTGATTACCAAAAGAAGAAAACTGAATATTAACTATATCCTGAATCAAGTGAATTGCTTCAAGTGCAAGTTCTTTATCGTTGTAATCTGTTTCTGGATTGAAATGAATAGCTCGGTTTCTTTTTTCATTAAGCTCCCTAAACTTATGAGCGGCTTCAGAAAGTAGCTCTTCCCAAGATTCCAGTGCGTCAATGGCGTGTGGCCAATAATCGAAAGACTGCTTACGATACAGTTTTTTATATTCTGGTGTGTCTTTATGATAATCACGAAGTAATAGAACCATATGATTTAGTATTCTTTCTCCTAATGCACATGCTCCCGTCAAGGCTGGATAGTAACTACCTAAAACATAAGAATTTCTAATCTGTTCGAGAAACTTATTGTGAAAAGCAGTGACCGAAAACGGCTTGAATTTTAAGTCTTTAAAATTCTGAATTTTTGAATCGATGTTCCGTTCACCGAATTGCTTGATTAGTCCTTTTATGGTGTTTTCCCTATTCTGCACATGTAACCCTTTAACTTTTTCATCCCATGTTTCTTGTATAGGTTCTAAAGAGTTCGCCCTAGAATCAAAATCAAACGAAAGAATTCGGTATCGCTTCATAAAATATTATTCACTTCTCATACAAAACAAGTAGCGAGCCTAAAAAACTCTCTCGCTACTCATCAAAATAATAAAACCTTAAACCTCGTGATAAATCGCCGCGCCTTCGTTTAAGAATTCTTGCGATTTTTCGTCCATGCCGAGTTTCAACGCTTCTGCTTCGGCAACGCCTTTTGCGTTGGCATAATCGCGCACGTCTTGACTAATTTTCATCGAACAAAAATGCGGGCCACACATCGAACAGAAATGCGCGACTTTTGAAGATTGTTTTGGCAAGGTTTCATCGTGGAATTCACGCGCTTTTTCAGGGTCTAAACCGATGTTGAATTGGTCTTCCCAACGGAATTCAAAACGCGCTTTTGACATCGCATTATCCCGTGCTTGTGCGCCTGGATGCCCTTTTGCCAAATCTGCCGCGTGCGCCGCGATTTTGTAAGTCACAATGCCTTCGCGCACATCTTGTTTATTCGGCAGCCCTAAATGTTCTTTTTGCGTGACATAACAGAGCATCGCGCAACCGTACCAACCGATATTTGCCGCGCCAATCGCTGAGGTAATGTGGTCATAACCTGGGGCAATATCGGTTGTGAGAGGCCCTAAAGTATAAAAAGGAGCTTCGCCGCATTCTTCAAGCTGTTTGTCCATGTTGACTTTAATCATGTGCAATGGAACGTGTCCAGGGCCTTCAATCATGGTTTGCACGTCGTGTTTCCACGCGATTTTTGTCAATTCACCAAGCGTTTCGAGTTCGCCAAATTGTGCCGCGTCGTTAGCGTCATAAATCGAACCTGGACGCAGACCATCACCCAATGAAAACGCCACATCGTAGGCTTTCATGATTTCGCAAATTTCTTCAAAGTGCGTGTACAAGAAACTTTCGGTGTGATGCGCGAGACACCATTTCGCCATAATCGAACCACCGCGTGACACGATGCCCGTCATACGTTTTGCGGTCAATGGAACGTGATGCAAACGTACGCCTGCATGAATCGTAAAATAATCCACACCTTGTTCGGCTTGTTCAATCAGCGTGTCGCGGAAAATTTCCCACGTTAAATCTTCAGCTTTACCGTTCACTTTTTCGAGAGCTTGATAAATCGGCACAGTGCCAATCGGCACAGGCGAATTACGCAAAATCCATTCGCGCGTTTCGTGGATATTTTTACCCGTCGATAAATCCATAATCGTGTCGCCGCCCCAACGAATGCCCCAAAGCATTTTTTCGACTTCTTCTTCAATCGACGACGTGACCGCAGAATTACCCAAATTGCCGTTAATTTTCACCAAAAAATTACGCCCGATAATCATCGGTTCAAGTTCAGGGTGATTGATGTTGCACGGAATAATCGCTCGACCACGCGCCACTTCGTCGCGGACAAATTCAGGGGTAATCACGTCAGGAATCGACGCACCAAACGAATCACCAGGATGTTGGTCTTTCCACAATTCACGCATTTCTTCCATTTTTTGGTTTTCGCGGATGGCGATAAATTCCATTTCAGGCGTGATGATGCCTTGACGTGCGTAGTGCATTTGGGAAACGTTTTTACCTGCTTTGGCGCGACGGGGTTTGCGAACCAACTCAAAACGCAATTCGTCTAAACTTTTGTCGGCTAAACGTTCTTTGCCATATTCTGAACTGGGTTCAGGTAATTCTTCGGTGTCGTCACGTTCTTCAATCCACTTTGCGCGTAAAGCGGTTAAGCCTTTTTTCAAATCCACTTCCACATTCGGGTCGGTATAAACGCCTGACGTGTCATAAACATAAAGCGGTTGATTTTTTTCTGTGCCGAAATGGGCGGGTGTGTCGGAAAGCGTAATTTTACGCATTGGCACTTGAATGTCAGGGCGTGAACCTTGGACGTAGATTTTTTCTGATGCGGGATACGAATCGATTTTTATATTGCTTGCGCTCATTTTTTTCTCTTTTAAAAATTACAAAAAAGCGCAGGGAAGTTTGGCAGGCTTTCCTACGCTGGGATTAACCAGATTCAGGTGATAAGGGTTTAATCTCAGCCTTGAAAACAAAGCACCCCTAGCCGTTATGGATGGCGGTAAATTAAAGGATAAGTAGCGTAATTGCAAACAGGCTTTTAGAGCGGCAACAAAATGTAGGGGCGAATCATATTCGCCCTCAATAAACGAAAGTTTTAAATATCTATGTCGCGTGTATGCTGGGCGAATATGATTCGCCCCTACAATCTTTTTCAAAACTCTTTTCGGTACAAACACATGAACGCTCAAAAAGTAAAACCCTCACATTTGCAAACAGGTGAAAACGCCGAGCAGCAAGCCTGTGATTTTTTACTTTCACAAGGTTTAACGCTGATTGCGCGTAATTTTCGCTGTTATTACGGTGAACTCGATTTGATTATGCAAGACGGTAAAACGCGCGTGATTGTTGAAGTGCGTTATCGTAAAAATGCAAAATTCGGTAGCGCGTTAGAAAGTGTGACAAAGGCAAAACAAAGTAAATTGATTAACGCGACAGAAGTGTATTTGAATTCGTTGCACAGTGAGGAACTGTTGCCGATTCGATTTGATGTAGTGGGAATTTCAGGTGATGGACAGTTGCAATGGGTGAAAAATGCGTTTGAGACATTCTAAATTTTTATCCATAAAAAAGCCGACACGTTTTTGAAACGTATCGGCTTTTTTGTTTGGCGACAAAAAATTATCTGCCAAAACGTTTTTTGAATTTATCGACGCGACCCGCAGTATCCACAACGCGTTGTTTCCCTGTATAGAAAGGGTGGCAAGAAGAACAAACCTCAATGTGTAAGTCTTTAGCCAACGCAGAACCGGTCACAAAAGTATTACCGCAGCCACAAGTAACGGTAATTTGTTTATAATTAGGATGAATTTCTGGTTTCATGATTTTTCGCATTGCCCACAAGCGGGCGGTAGATTTAAAAACCGCTAATGATACTGTTTTAACTCACAAATCGCAATGGATTCAAACTTTTATGCGTATTATCACTTTAAATGCAAACGGAATTCGCGCAGCGCAGCGAAAAGGTTTTTTTGAATGGCTCGCAGTGCAAAATGCAGATGTTGTTTGTATTCAAGAAACCAAAGCTCAAATTGACCAACTCGACGAAATTTTTCATCCCTCCCCCTTTCATTGTTTTTATCACGATGCACAAAAAAAAGGTTACAGCGGCGTTGCGCTTTATTGTCGTCAAAAACCTGATGAAATCATTATGGGGTTGGGCATTGATGACATCGATAATGAAGGACGTTTT
>JAQTXN010000159.1 GCA_028688755.1 Methylococcales bacterium
CCATCCAATCGGCGGGGTCTAGTGATTTACCTTCCGTTTCAAGCATCGTTACGCCATTGAGAATACGGATTTTTGGCTAAATTATTGTTGTAATAACGCACATCTTGTGTGACTTCTGCGCCAAGCCACTCAGGTTTTGCAAAATTTTCGTCCAGCGAATTCAATTCAATTTCGGCAACAATTAACCCTGCATTTTCACCGTCAAATTCGTCAATTTCCCACACATGATTTTCGTGATTCACAAAATAGCGTGTTTTTTCAATCACTGGTTTTAAACACAAATTTTCTAAAATTTCCTGCGCGTCAGAAAGTGGAATTTCATATTCATATTCGCTGCGTTGCGTGCCAATCGTTGCACTTTTGATATTGAGCCACGCTTGTTTATCGCTAATTCGCACCCGAATGGAACTGGTTGGCTGTGAGCTTAAATAACCTTGTTTATAAATGGCTTGGTGACTGACATTTGCACGCCAATCATCATTTTTGAGTAAAAATTTGTGTTCGATTTCGGTTGCCATTTTTACGCCTAACGTGAATGAGAGCCGTCGCAATATGGCGCGTTGCCTGTTTTTCCACAGGCACACAAATAAGCGGTTTTGGTCTCTTCGGCGACAAATTTTAATGAGCGTTTATCGGTTTCAGCCGTTTTATGTGTGCCATCACAAAGTGGCATTTCGCCACTCAAGCCACAACTGCACCAGCCATAAGTTTTGCCTGCGTCAAGTTCAACAGCGATTGGCGCGGTGTATTTTTCAGTCACAATGTTTTACCTTTTTTGAATTTAAGAAAGCGCGAATTATAAGCGAACTTGATGTTAATGGTATTTCACAATTTTATTGCGCCAGCTCAGAAAATTAGAACATAATCGCAAACCTCACAAATACAAGAAGGAAGCTCGCTTATGAAACGAACAAGAATTTATGCCGTGATGGCAACTGTTTTATCTTTGCACGGTTGCGCCACTTTTAGGTCTTACAATTCAGAAACAGCAACGCTCGTTTCAAGTGTCGCACAAGGTCAAGTTGATCAAGCTCTCACTCAACATGAATCAACAACTGGTTCAGATAAAGATTTGTTGTATTTCATGGAAAAAGGCGAGCTGCAACGTCTAAAAAAACTGTATCCCGAAACCATTGCCACATGGACGCAAGCTGACCAACTCATCGCGCAATGGGAAAATGAAGCCAAAATTACAGGTTCCAAAGTCGGTGGCGCAATGGGTTCTGCTGTCGTGAACGATAAATTACGTCGTTATGATGGTGAAGATTATGAAAAAGTAATGCTTTCAACACGTCTTGCGCTTGCCTATTTAGCGGCTGGAAAAACAGAAGATGCGCTGGTTGAAATTAAAAAAACGTGGGAACGCGAAGATTTAATTAAACGGCAACACGAAAAAGATATTGATGAAGCAGAAAACGAAGCAAAACAAAAAGGCTATAAAACGCATGTCGAAGAATTAAACGGTTATCCAATTGCCACGTTAAATAGTCCCGATGTCACCAATTTAAAAAATGGCTATCAAAATGCGTTTAGTCATTATTTATCAGGATTTTTATACGAAGCAGCAGGAGAAACAGCTTTAGCAACTGCAAGTTATCGCACGGCAATTGAATTGCAACCGAATTTAAGCGTTTTAGAAGAGGGTTTAGCAGGCATTGATAAGCGTTTAGCAACGCCGCTGATTCCTACGACTGTTTCCGAACCTGCACCATTACCTGTTGCAAAAGCATCAACAAAAAAGTCAAAAGCGAACAAAAAATCGAAAAAAGTTGCCCAAAAAATTGCTGTTGCACCGATTGCCACACCAGCTAAAACGTCGCCATTTATCGCACAACCCACCGAAAGTGATGTGTTATTTGTTGTGGAAACAGGCGTTGCACCATTTAAAAAATCCATTCTCATTCCGCTGCCAATTCCTTATGCGGGCATTGTGCCAATTTCGTTTCCTGTTTTAGAAACCAATCCGATTTCAGCAAACCGAGCGATTTCGCTTACTTTGCCGAATAATTCGACTACGCAATTAACCACGATTGCGAGCATCGAAAATTTATCGCGCCGTTCGCTGAAAGATAATTTGCCTTGGATTATGGTTCGCGCCGCCATTCGTGCTGCGGTAAAAGGTGGCGCACAAGCAGCGGTTTATAATCAAAACTTGATTGCGGGTTTAGTCGTGAATGCGGTGAATGTAGCCACTGAACAAGCTGATGAACGCACTTGGGGCTTGTTGCCTTCTGAAATTACGATTGCGCGGGTGAAACTTCCCGAAGGTCAAACGACGGTAAAAATTCAAACCTCACAAGGCATGAAAGAAGTAAGCGTAAATGTTTCAGGCAAACACGTTGTTGTGCCAATTCGAGTCATTGGTAATTCGATTTATAACTTGCAAGCGGGTTTATAAAACAATTTTTTAACATTTTTTGAGGATTTCAACATGAATAAAAACGCTTTTTTAAAATCATGCCGCGTGGCACTGATTCCTATTTTGCTTGCAGGTTGCGCGACACCGTTGCCACCCGCACCAGGTTCTGCGGCATCAAAATTGATTTTTTTGAATGACTTATCGGATATTGCGCTTGGCGATTTACGCGCTGTTCCCGTAAATGATTTTATGACTGTTGAAGCCGAATTCATCAATAACTCCAGCAGTTACACCTCGTTTCAATATCGTTTTCAGTGGCGCGACAGAAGCGGAATGGAAGCAGGCAACGAAGAAAGTTGGAAAGTGTTAAATCTCAGTCCTTCACAAGCGCAACGCATCAAAGGCATTGCAACCTCTAAAAAAGCCACCGATTTCAAAATTGAACTTAAAGAGAATAACTAGGAGCAACTCATGACAACGCAAACAAAAATTTTAGGTTTAGCAATCGTATTGACTGCAACGCTCGGCGCAACAGGTTGCGCGACGAATCAACCTGCATATTCTGCGGGAAATGTGCAATACGGTGACACAAAAGCGGCTGAAACACTGACCAATGAAATCGGTTTAACCGATTTTCAAATGATGGCAGAAAAAATGACCACGTCGCTTTTGACCAGTCCGTTAATTGCAGGCAGCAAACAAAAACCAACCATCACGATTTCTGACATCAAAAACAAAACCAGCGAACACATTGATACGCGAGCCATTGCGTTAAAAATTCGCACCCAACTTTCAAAATCACAAGCCGTACGTTTTATGGGGGATAAAGCCGATGAATCACACGCTTTAACCGAATTACAAAGACAAGGACAATCGGGACGTTATAAAGCCTCTAAATCGGTAAAAATGGGCAATGCCGAAGGTGCAAAATATTCGCTTTACGGTGAAATTACCTCGATTGTGAAACGCGCTGACGATGTTAAAAACATCGATTACATTCTCAATTTGACGCTTGAAGATTTAGATTCAAGCGAAATCGTTTGGACGGAAGAAAAAGAAATCCGCAAAACTTCTGAACGTTCCATGTTTTAGGTCGTGATTATGAAAATTTTAGCGACATTTTTTGCAGGTTTATTATTTATGAATCCTGTTATGGCAAAATCGATTGCGGTGACGGATTTAGCTTATTCAGACACGATTGAGCAATATGTTCACACGATTGATTATCACAATAGTAGCAAGTCGTCCGAATCGTTAAATCGTTCGAGCGAAAGCGATAAAACCGATTATCACGAATCGGAAAAGAATTTTTCGTATATTGAACATGGTGAATTGAAAAAATTTACGGGCGACATTAAAGGCGAGTTAATTAACTCGCGCCAATTCAAATTGGTTCAGGCAAAACCTGCACCGACGAAAAAAGATGAATCGGTCTACAACATCATTGCTCGAATTAAAAAAGGCGATTTTCCCAAAGCTGATTATGTTTTGTTTGGTCGCTTGAGTGATTTAAGTTTTAACAGCAGCACTTATTCTGTCAATGACAGCAACATGAATTTTGTGTTGAATTTAACGCTCACGGCTGAATTTAGCTTGATTAACACCAAAACGTACGAAATCGTGGCGAGTTTTAGTGCAACAGGCGAAGGACAGGATACGAAAATATTATCGTCTGGTTCGCTGGCAACGCCTAATCGCGCTGCCGTCGTGTCACAAGTGTCGAAAAGTTTAGGGCAAGACGTATTTAGACAACTTGAAGAACAAGTTTTTGACCGAAGTCCAAGTGAATCAAATCAAAATTTCGATTCAAGGCAAAATCCAAATGCCATGCCACCACTTGAAAAACCACAAGAAGTAACAGTTTTTCAATAAGTTCCCGTTTTAAATTTCAAAGCCCGCGTGGCGTGTGAGAGTTGAAAGCAATCAGGTACAATAGCCGCCTTTCAATTTTTACCGCTAGCGGGCTTTTTTCATGAGCGATTTACGGACATTTTTTCAAGATTCGTCGAGTTTTTACGGCAGCAATGCAGGTTTTATCGAGGAGCTTTACGAACGTTTTTTGGATAATCCCGAATCTGTTGAACCCAGTTGGCAAGCGAAGTTTCGCGAAGTTCAACAAGCTGGCAATTATGAAATTGCTCACAGCCCAATTATTGAACGTTTCGCACAGCTTGCTCAAAAATCCCAAAATCGTCTCAAAAAACTGCAAGGTTTCACCGAAGAAAGCGTTAAAAAACAATCGGCTGTTTCGCGCTTAATCAATCATTACCGTGTTCGCGGTCATCAAATTGCCAATAATAATCCGCTCGGCAAATCTGCCTTTATGCCGCCCGACTTAGACCCCAGTTATTACGGTTTATCTGCGCTGGATATGGATACGCTGTTTGATACGGGAACTTTGCAAGGCAATGTTTATGCACCGTTGCGTGAAATTATGGCGAATCTGGAAGATATTTATTGCGGCAGTGTCGGTGCAGAATTTATGCACATTGTTGATACCGCAACCCGCCGCTGGATTATCAATCGGTTAGAACACAACGATTTTGCTTTAAAAAAACAACGGCTTTCGGCTGAAAAAAAACGTCAAACCTTAAAGCAACTGATTGCCGCAGAAGGCATCGAAACGCATTTGCACGCAAAATTTGTCGGACAAAAACGCTTTTCGCTTGAAGGCGGTGAATCATTGATTCCGATTTTAGACGAGTTAATTCAAGGCTTAGGTGCAAAAGGCGCGAGAGAAATTGTTATCGGCATGGCGCATCGTGGACGTTTAAGTGTTTTGGTGAACATTTTTGGCAAAAATCCAACTGTTTTGTTCAATGAATTTGCTGGAACGTCGCCACTTTCAGAAGGCGTGAGTACAGGTGATGTGAAATATCACATGGGCTTTTCTTCGGATGTGCAAACAGAAGGCGGCAGCGTTCACATTACGCTGGCGTTTAACCCGTCACATTTGGAAATTATCAATCCCGTAGTCGAAGGTTCTGTGCGAGCGCGGCAAGACCGAGCGGGTAAAAACGGCATCAATCAAGTCATTCCTGTTTTGATTCACGGTGACGCGGCGTTTTCAGGGCAGGGCATCATTATGGAAACGCTCAATATGTCGCAAACTCGCGCATTTTATACGGGCGGTACAGTGCATATTGTTATCAATAATCAAATCGGTTTTACCACCAGCAATCCACAAGATGCGCGTTCAACGCTTTACTGCACCGACGTGGCGCGAATGATTCAAGCTCCTGTGTTTCATGTGAATGGTGA
>JAQTXN010000029.1:0-21997 GCA_028688755.1 Methylococcales bacterium
CAGCGAAAATTTCGGTGTTAGGCGTGTGACCAATCGCAATGAAGACACCGTGTACATCGATTTCTTTGGTTGAACCGTCTTTATTCTTAATGCGAATCCCTGTCACGCCCATATCGTCGCCCAATACTTCGTCGAGTTCACTAAGCCATTCGATTTCGACATTGCCGCTTTTCGCTTTTTCTAACAGTTTATCGGCAAGAATTTTTTCGCTGCGGAATTTGTCGCGGCGATGAATAACGGTCACTTTTGACGCGATATTTGCTAAATATAAGGCTTCTTCAACGGCGGTATTGCCGCCACCGATTACCGCTACAGGTTTATTGCGATAAAAAAATCCGTCACAGGTCGCACAGGCTGAAACGCCTCGCCCTTTAAAGGCTTCTTCGGATTCTAAACCTAAGTATTGCGCCGATGCACCTGTTGCAATAATCAATGCGTCACAAGTGTATTCGCCATTGTCGCCGCTTAATTTAAACGGACGTTGCGACAAATCGGTTTTGTTAATGTGGTCGAAAATAATTTGCGTGTTAAAACGTTCAGCGTGTTGTTGCATTCGCGCCATCAAATCAGGTCCTTGCACGCCTTCCACGTCACCAGGCCAATTATCGACTTCTGTTGTGGTGATGAGTTGTCCGCCTTGTTGCATTCCCGTGATGATGACAGGATTTAAATTCGCGCGAGCTGCGTAAATAGCAGCGGTATAACCCGCAGGCCCCGAGCCTAAAATTAACAATGAATGGTGTTTTACAGCCGTCATGAAGCGTCTCCAAAAGAAAAATTAAAAATAACTTTTCGAATTATGACTGTGAATTGAATCAGTCACAAATTTTGTGAGCATGTATTGATGCAAAATCCGCTTCGAGTTAAATCGAAGCGGATGATTTGATTAGCCGTGTTTAGGCTTTTTCGAAGCGATATTTTTTGTGACAACAGCAACCGTGACAGGTTTCGCTGTTGATTTTTCAGCTTTTGCAGGCGTTTTGTTTTTATCTGTGAGGTTTTTATTTTTTTCACTGACTTTTTTCGCTAATTCAGCAACGTGATTGGGAATTTTTATGGTTTTCCCTTTTTCATCATTTCTGCTGTTTGCGGCGACTTTTGCTGATTTCTTATTATCATTTTTATCAGGCTTTTTCGCTGTCAATAAAGCTTTCACACTTTGCTTGGGTTCTGCTTTCGCAACCGTTTTAATGTGTTGTTCGTGTTTAACCGCAGGTTTTGCATCCAAATACACCGCTGTACTTTCATCTTCGTCAGCATTAAAACCTTCATTAACCCATTCTTCAAATGGCAATTGAGCTAAGTTTTCTTTGAATGATTCCGCTTTTGCGACAGGAATTAACAAGCGTCTAGGACCAGCACCTTCAGGTGCGGTTTTTGATTTATTAAATGCAGGGTTTAACTTTAAAAAATCGTGCAATGACATATTCGCCATTTCAGCGGCCTTATTCAAACTCAACTGCGAATCTAAATTCACCACTTCAAAATACGGCTTGTTTGGAATGTGATGCAAATTCACGTTGTAATCGTCAGCATTAGCAAAAATTTTTGCAATCGCTAGCAATTTCGGCACATAGTTTGCGGTTTCCTCAGGCATTCTCAGCGACCAATAATCAGTCGGTAAATTATGACCTTCATTGCGTTCAATCGATTTTCTTACGTTACCTTTGCCCCAATTATAAGATGCAAGGGCAAGTAACCAATCGCCATCAAAAGTTTCACCGAGTTGTTTCAAATAAGTGGTTGCGGCTTTAGTTGACGCATACACATCGCGTCGCCCGTCATACCAAGAATTTTGCTGCAAGCCAAACATTCGACCTGTTCCAGGCATAAATTGCCACAAACCAGAGGCTTCAACTCGTGAACTTGCATTCGGTTGAAACGCACTCTCTACAACAGGCAATAAAGCGAGTTCACCAGGGATATTTTTAGCTTCGACTTCATCGAGAATCAAATGCAAATAAGGCTCAGCGCGTTGTTGAATTGTGCTTAGAGCTTGTGGGTGATTCAAATACCAACTGACTTCACGATCAATACGTTCGTGTTCAATTTTTGGCAATGAATATAAAGAAAGTAGTCGTTCCCAAACCGTGTCTTTGTGCGACTGAGCGGTTTTATTTAATTCCGCTTTATTTATCGGCTGGTAATTTTGGAAGTAACGATCAACATAAGCGTTATTTTGGTCGGGAGCGAATTCGTTCACGGTTAATGCGTCTTTATTATTCTGCGAACAGCCTGTCGCTGCTAGCGTCATGAGCATCACTAATAAATTAACGTGTCTGTTTAATTTTACTGGCATCATTTGACCTTTGTAGTTATTAAGGATTTTGATTATAGTGACTTTTTAGGTCAGAATCATTAAAACCACCTTAAATTTGAGTGTTTATTATGAAACGCGATTTTTTATTTGCTTATTACCAAACGCCGCGCGGAAAATTATTAAAAGAGCTAGAAGTCGCTTATTTACAGCGTTCAATGACGGTTGGTTGCCAGCAAACTGTTTTGCAAATTGGTGGCTTAGGTTTTGAAAATGAATTTATTGACTGTTCGCTTTATCAACATTTCTCGGTCGTGGATGCCAAGAAATTAGCATGTCAAGAAGCTCATCTCATTCAAGCAAAATCTTACGCTTTGCCCATTCAAAGTAATTGTGTGGATTTAATTATCGTGCCGCATTTGCTTGAATTTGATGCCGCACGATTTCAGACTTTTCGAGAGCTAGAGCGTGTTTTGAAACCCGAAGGTGTGTTGATTGTGTTGAATTTTAATCCGTGGAGTTTATCAGTGCGTTATCAATTTTTACTCGATAAAAAATTTTCCAATTCGTGGCACGGACATTTTATTTCACGTTCACGGCTTTTTGATTGGCTAAAAGTGTTAAATTTTGAAGTTGTTAGCAAAACGGAGTTTTATTTGAATTCAACCAAAACACAAAATGGCGCAGCAGCGTTAGGTTTTAGTAGTTGTACTTTTACGTCGAATGCTTACGCCATTCGAGCAATCAAACGTCGCTACAATCCCATTCCGATGTCACTCGTGCAATCGCTCATGCCGCGTTTGGCGGTTCAAAATCCTTTAGCGGCGAAGGTGAAACATGACTGACCCCGTGATTATTTACACCGACGGTGCATGTCGTGGTAATCCTGGTAAAGGCGGTTGGGGCGCGATTTTGCGTTACAAAGGCAAAATCAAAGAATTGCACGGTGGCGAGCATGACACGACAAATAACCGAATGGAACTCATGGCCGCTATTTCAGCTTTAGAAGCCTTGAAAAAACCGTGCGTGGTGCATTTGCACATTGATTCAAAATACGTTTTAGATGGCATTACGAAATGGATGCCAAATTGGAAAAAAGCGGGTTGGAAAACTGCGTCAAAAGCACCTGTGAAAAACGAAGATTTATGGCGACGTTTAGACGAAGCCATTAAAACGCACGACATTGATTGGCGTTGGGTGAAAGGACATTCGGGCAATCAAGGAAACGAACGTGCCGACGCACTGGCAAATTTAGGCGTTGATTCATTGCGTTAAAAACCGTTATCGCCTATATTCAAAACATGATGTCGCTAATTCGTCCGTCTTTAATTTTCTTGCTGATATTGCTGCAGTTTGCTGCACCGCTTCTGCACGCGCATAAAAACAGTGTGGCAAATTTTGGAACATCGGTACATTTGCCTGAATTTGAACGAGTCAATACACTGTTAAAACATGCCCCTGAATTTACTGCCCCCACAAATCACGATGAAAGCATTGTAGCGATTAGCACGGGCATGAAAAATGAAACTCTTTCAGTTTTTCAAATTGAAAATGCCGTTCTTATTTTGTTAATCAGTGTATTTTTTATGGCAAAAGTGACGCAAAAACGGTGTTATTTTTTGTTTCAAACAGAGCCAATTCCTACCGCATATTTTCTCAATTTAGTTTCACCTCGCGCCCCGCCATTTTGCCACGTTAGATAATTTTTTTGTCACACGAAGCTGTTATGCTTTGTGTAATTTTTTCAAAAAACAACGTGGAATGTTCATGTTTTTACCTTTTTTAATACCGTTACTTTTAACGCCAACTTTCGCGCACGCTGAAAATTTGCCTCGCGTTGAACATCACGACCCGATGGTTGTGGATTCACAACTTTCGTTGTCACAACTCGTCGATTCAACCCTTGAAAAACATCCTGACAATCAATGGCTCACTTCGCTTGAAACCGAAGTTAACGCATTGAAAAAGCGAGGAGAAAGTTTGACTGCGGGAGCTTCTTCACTTCAATTAAGTTTTCAAGAAGGGACAAATCTCGCTTTGCATTACAGCAACGCAATTGTTCAAGTCCCATTATGGAATTTAGGACAACGTGATGCTAATCAACAAATTGGCATCAATGCTGAAACCGCCGCCGCAATGCAAGCAATTGAAACAAAACTTAAAATTGCTGGTCTGGTGCGTATTGCGCTTTGGGATGTTTCATTGCAAAGCATTCGCAATGAACAGGCTCAAAGTGACTTACTCGCAACGGAAAGGTTGCTTAATGTGGTCAAACGTCGTGTGCATCTAGGGGATTTACCAAAATCAGACGAGTTACTTGCAGAATCAGAATTACTACAAAAAAAATCTGCCGCCAATTTAGCCGAAGCCGAATTGATGCACGCGCGAAAACGTTACACCATCATTACGCAATCAACGCATATTCCTAGCGCTTATCAAGAAAGACTGGCTTCTGTTAAGGAAATTGAGCAAAGCCATCCCGTATTACAAACCGTCAACAGTAAAATTGAACAAAAACAAGCAGAATTGCACGCTTTAGATTTAGTGGGTTCAGGACAAACAAGTGTTGCAGTAAGTTTTAATAGTGACCGCGCCCCAAAAAATTCAACACTTAGTAATCAACTTGAAATGGTGGGGGTTGGCGTGAATATACCTTTTGGAGGTGAAGCGCATCTTGCACCTCAACGTGCTGCACTTTATGTTGAACTTAACAAATTGAATGCGGAGCGTGATCAGATTTTTCGCGACCTCGAACAAACGCATCACGAAGCTGAACACACTTTACAAGTCAATCAAGCAGAACTTTCGATTTCAAATGAACTCAAAACGGTTGCCGAAAAACATTTGAAAATGACAGAACTGAGTTTTTCAGTCGGTGAAATTGATTTGATTGATTTTATTAAAATTCAAACCCAAACCCAACTCGCGGTTTTAACTGCTAAAGAACGCGCGGTTATCGTACAACGCGATATTGCCCTTTACAATCAAGCTGTCGGACTTTTACCATGAAACGTTTTTTATTATTAGCTCTTTTCAGTTCACCACTTTTTGCTGCTGAAAATGCAGTACAACTCACCGCGCCACAAATTGAAAATTTAGGCATTGTGCAAGGCAAACTCACGCGAATCAGTGAAATTCCTGTTTTGTATGCACCTGCAAACGTGCTAATTCCGCCTACTAATGAATACATTGTGAGCGCGTCGCAAGCGGGAATTATTAACCAACTCAACGCCGCGCTTGGCGACGAAGTCAAAAAAGGCGAGGTTCTTGCCCAAATCGATAGCCCAAATTTACTCAGTTTACAAAGCAATTATTTAAAAGCTGCCAGCGCATTGCAGCTTGCTAATTCAGCGTATCAACGTGATAAAACGCTTTCGCAAGAAGGCATAATTGCCAGTCGGCGTGAGCAAGAAACGCAAAGCCAATTCAATGCCGCAAACCTAGAAGTTCAAGAAGCAAAACGACTTTTGGAAATTTCAGGCGGCAGCGCAAACGGGCAATTGAGTAGTCATTTGGCAATTCGCTCGCCCATTTCAGGTTCGGTGATTGAGCGAATGGTTGTCGCAGGAACACGAGTGGATAATTTAACACCGCTTTATCGGGTGGCGAATTTGCAAACCTTGTGGCTGGAAATTGCGATTCCACAAGAACGAATTGCTGACGTAAAAATGGGGGATTCGGTCAAAATTGATAACACAAATTTGACGGCTGAAATTAGTTTGCTTGGACAAAGTGTGAATGTTGAAAATCAAACGATTTTGGCGCGAGCAGTTGTGAAAAATGCTCAAAAACAAATTCGCGCTGGACAACGTTTGAATGTGCAAATAAGTAAGGCTACGACAGAAAAAGTGTTCAATGTGCCAAATACCGCGATTGCTCAAAATGATGGAAAAGCGTTTGTTTTTGTCAGAAATAGCAACGGATTTGACGTTAAACCTGTGACGCAAATGAGCAAAAAAGACGATGAAACCATCATTAGCGGCGAGCTTTCGGGAAATGAAACGATTGCTTTGAAAGGGGCTGCGGTTCTGAAAGCAAATTGGTTAGGTTTGGGGAGTAGCGAGGAATGACAGGTTTAATTCGTTTTGCACTCAGCCAACGTTTGTTGATGCTGGTTTTTGTCGTCATGCTGGGCGGTGGTGGTTTTTATGCGTTTAAACATTTACCCATCGACGCATTCCCTGAAGTTTCGCCAACGCAAGTAAAAATTATCATCAAAGCCGCTGGCATGACTCCCGAAGAAGTCGAAGCGCGAATTACTGCGCCGATTGAAGTCGAATTGCTTGGTATTCCGCATCAAGCCATGTTGCGCTCGCTGGCAAAATACGCGCTAACTGACATCACGATTGATTTTGAAGAAGGCACCGATATTTACTGGGCGCGGCAACAAATTTCTGAACGATTAAATACGATTTGGGCTGATTTACCCACAGGCATTGAAGGCGGTATTGCGCCAATGACTACGCCACTTGGCGAAATGTTTATGTTCACTATCGATGGTGGCGATTTAACACTTATGCAACGGCGCGATTTGCTCGATTGGGTGATTCGCCCAGCTTTGCGAACCGTTTCAGGTGTCGCCGATGTGAATGCGTTAGGCGGTGAAGTTCGCAGTTTTGAAGTGATTCCCGATAACATGAAAATGTCGGCGCGTGGCATTACGATTGCCGATTTAATTCAAGCCTTGCAAAACAACAATAAAAATGATGGGGCAGGGCGTTTAACCGAAGGCGAGGAAGCGTTAATTGTTCGCGCAGAAGGTCGAATTAAAACGCTCGATGATGTGCGCTCAATTGTGGTGAGTAGCGCGGGAAAAACGCCTGTTAAAGTCAGTGATGTTGCCGTTGATGTTCGTGTCGGGGCATTAACTCGTTACGGCGCAACCTCGAAAAGTAATGTTGGCGAAGCGGTAACAGGTATTGTGCTAAGTTTGCGTGGTGCGAATGCGCGGGCAACGGTGGCGGGAATTGAAGCCAAAATCGCTGAACTTTCGCCCAGTTTGCCAAAAGGTGTGCATTTAGACGTGTTCTACAATCGTGGAATTTTGGTCAATCACGCCGTTGATACGGTCATTCACGCGCTTGGCGAAGCGATTGCGTTGGTGTTGATTTTATTGCTGTTATTTTTGGGGAATTTACGCGCTGCGATTGTGGTTGCGATTGTTTTACCGTTATCGGCGTTATTTACATTCATTTTGATGCGCGTCATGGACATGTCAGCGAATTTAATGAGTTTAGGCGGTTTAGCGATTGCCATTGGAATGCTCGTTGATGCGGCGGTCGTTGTCGTTGAAAATCTAATTACCCATTTAGCGCACGCGAAAACAGCAAATCGGTTGCCCCGATTGCATGTTATTTATCGCGCGACGGCTGAAGTAGCAAGCTCAGTTACATCAGGGATTTTGATTATTATCATCGTGTTTTTACCGCTTTTGACGCTGCAAGGTTTAGAAGGGAAATTATTCACGCCTGTCGCATTGACGATTGTGTTTGCATTAAGTGGTTCGTTGATTTTATCGCTCACAGTAATTCCCGTGGTTGCGTCGTATTTGATGACGAAAGTTTCACACGAAGAACCTTGGTTGCCGCGAAAATTACAGCAACTTTATCAGCCTTCGCTCGCGTGGTGTTTGGATAATACGAAAAAAATCTTTGTGGCAGTGGGCGTGATGCTAGTTATCACCGCTTTAGTTTTCGGACAAATTGGCAGCACCTTTATGCCAACACTTGATGAAGGAGACATCATTGTGCAAGTCGAAAAATTGCCCTCGATTACACTTAATCAATCGGTGAAACTTGATGAGCAAATTCAAAAAAATTTACTCAAAAATATCCCTGAAATTGAAACGATTGTGGCGCGTGTGGGTTCAGACGAATTAGGTTTAGACCCAATGGGCTTTAATGACACGGATATGTTTTTATCATTAAAACCGCGCGAACAATGGACTGTGCCTGATAAAGAAGCGTTGATTGAAAAAATTCGCACCGAAATGTCTGGGACACCAGGTTTAGCATTCAGTTTCACACAACCGATTGAAATGCGGGTGTCAGAAATGCTTACAGGAACGCGCGGCGATGTGGCCGTAAAACTGTTTGGTTCGGATTTAGCGGTTTTAAATGAAAAAGCCGATGAAATAGCAGAGGTTTTAAAACAAATTCACGGTTCAAGTGATGTAGTTGCTAAACAAAATGACGGCATGAAATTTTTACAATTAAAAATCGATAAAACGGCGGCTGGGCGTTTTGGGCTGGATAGCGACAGTATTGAAACGTTGCTGCGTTCGGAAATTGAAGGTTTAAAACTTGGCATTGTGCAAGAAGGCATTCGTCGCACATCGCTCATTTTACGCGGTGATAGTACGACTTCAGATTTTGATAGTTTGCAAATTTCGTTGCCGAATAATGGAGGACGCATTTCCGTTACCGAAATTGCCAAAATTGAACAAGTTGAAGGTGTGGTTTCAATTGGGCGTGAAAAAGGACAACGTTTTACCGTGATTCGTAGCAATGTTGAAGGACGTGATTTAGTTGGTTTTGTCGATGAAGCGCGTAAATTGGTTGCTGAAAAAGTGACATTGCCAACAGGTTATACCGTTGAATTTGGCGGGCAATTTGAAAATCAACAACGCGCTGCAGCAACGCTTTCTATCGTCATTCCAATTTCATTGGGGCTGATTTTTCTACTGCTATTTTCGACGTTTGGTTCAGTTAAACAAGCCGTTTTGGTGCTTTCAAACATTCCATTAGCAATGATTGGTGGCGTGTTTGGACTTTGGATTTCAGATGAATATCTGTCTGTTCCTGCATCGGTGGGTTTTATCGCCCTTTTAGGGATTGCCGTTTTAAACGGTGTGGTGATGGTGAGTTATTTTAATCAACTGCTTGCAACGGGAATGGATGTTGCCAAAGTGGTGATGATTGGTTCAGCAAGGCGATTACGCCCTGTTTTGATGACGGCTAGCATCGCTGCTTTTGGACTTATTCCATTATTATATGCAACAGGGCCTGGCTCTGAAATTCAACGACCGTTAGCAATTGTAGTCATTGGCGGTTTAGTATCTTCAACCTTTTTAACACTCTTTTTATTGCCGATTTTATTTCGGTTGTTTGGGCAAACGAAGGAAAGTAAATTATGAGCCAAGAATATCTCATTACCCTTAATGTCCCACCCGCTTTAGAAGGTATGATGGTGGATCATTTGTTGACCCTTGAATTTGAACGTGGCTTTTCGGGTTTTCCTGTCTATGCACATCACCATCAAAATCAAGGTTTATCGATTGCAGAACAGGTGACGGGAAGACAAAAACGCATTCGTTTTCAAATGTATGTAGATGGCACGAATTTAGCCTTATTATTAACAACGTTACGCGAAAATTTTTCAAGCTCAGGCATACAATACTGGGTGATGCCTGTTTTGCAGAGCGGCGTGTTTTAGGGTGATTTACACGCTCGATTGTTTTACAATGGCTTCCAGTTGCCAAGCAGAAGGCAATTTATTTTTATGTTGCGGAAATGCGACGATTTACTGTGATTTAACTTCAAAAAGTGATTGCACTTGCTTGTTAAATAAACTATATTTTTCACAGCTTGATTTTCACCTTGAAAGCTAAAAAGCAACAATTTTTTAACTAAACATAGAGAGATTTTTATGTCACAAACAAATTTGAATGACAGCCATGTTTTAAATAACAACGGTTTTAACGTTGTAGCAGGTGGCGGTAATGATCAACCATCTCCTTCTAGCAACAATGTAGCTACTTCTTCAGCGGGTGTGGCGACTGTTTTGAGTAACACAGTTTCACGCAATGCGAATGGTACTGATTTTTCTACTGAAAATGGTGATTATGAAGTTGCTACCGCCCTTAGTTCAGGAAAATTCCTTGACGGGACGGCATCTACTTTAAAAGTATCGAATGTTTTAGGTAACTATGTTAATAACGTAGAATTTTTACCAAGCGAACAAGTGGCAAAAACTGAATGGAATGCGGCAACTGTTACAGCTGGTAGCTACTTAGATGGAACTACATGGAAAGCACCAACACTTTCAGGTAATGCTTCTGCGTTCACTTTAAGTACAACAGATACTGGCAGAGCAGTTACGTTAACTGAAACTATCAGCGGTGCGCCTTTTACAACAGGCAATGGTGCAGTAAATGACGCGTTCACCTTTAGAGGTGCTAACAACGACACACTTGCAATTAAACACAGTGTAAACGTTGCAAATGTTCCTGCATTAACTAACAACAATGGCGGTAGCGCACTTGATGTTCGTAACGAATCTTATGGTGAAACTTACGCAAAACAAGGCGTAACTTCTAACTATGCGTGGAATTCTGCACATAAATATACAGAAGTAAGTGGCAATCAGTCATTAAATGATGCATACGCTCAAACTTATGCTTATAAAGATGCTGGTTTGACAATCAATTCATCTGTAAAAACGACTGTTGCTGATGCAGCATATATTAACGGTGCTGAAAATATTGCTGAAAGTCGTTCTGGAAACTACAGCTACAAAGCGGCTTCTGGTTCTGTAGACTACATCATTACTGACACACGCAATTTGGCTCAAGTTGATCAAAGAAGTTGGACAAATACGACTGTTACGAATGTTGCTAAATTTGAAGTAAAAGATGCTGTAAATGGAACAACTATTTCAGCTAAAGGTCTTATCACTGGCACAACAGATAATGTTTCAACAGCGAAAGCGGCAGCAGTACCAACAACTTTTAAAGCAACTAACGCTGCATTTACAGTTGATAGCGCACATTACTCATTAGTTGTTGATCCAAAAGAATTTAACACTGATCATGTAAATACTATCGATAATGGAGCTAATGCGTTATTGGCACTTGTCAACAGCGCAGCTGTGCCAACTGGTGATGTATTTAATTCTGCATTAGGCAATGTTCCAGATTTGGACGGAAAACCAGCAACTGTAGATTCTATGGCTGATGCGTTTAACCCTTATGTTTCAGTTGCTACGGATACATTAACAGGTACTCAATTCGCTGATACGATTACTATCAAAGACGTTGCTGGTAAAGTTGCAGGCACTTTCGTTGGTGGTAATGTAAATGCTGGTGCAGGTAACGATACAATTACTGGCAGTAAAGGTGATGACGTTTTAACTGGTAATGCAGGTGCAGATTCATTTGTTGTAACTGCTGGTAATGACACAGTGACTGATTTTGCACTTGGTTCAGACACTTTGACTGTCACAAAAGGAACAGGCACAGCGAAAGTAACCGTTAACTTCGCAGATAAAACATCTGCTATTTACAACGTGACTGGAAATGCTACAACAGACGTTACTATTCCAGCTCTTAACGCAGATAAAACACCTTTGACTAAAGCTGATTTAGAAAAAATTGCTGGTGTTGCTCCTGACACTATCAATTGGGTAGATACTGCTGGTGTTGATGATAATAAAATGGGATCTGCTGGTAATGACACATTAGATGGTGCTGGTGGTAGTGACACGTTGAATGGTGCTGCTGGTAATGACATCTTAATTGGTGGTAAAAGTGCAGACCAATTAACTGGTGGTACAGGAAGTGATACGTTTGTTTATAAAAACACTAACGAATCTAGCGTAAAATTCAAAAGCGTAGATACTATCACTGACTTCACATCTGGTACTGACAAAATTGATTTGTCTGCGATTGATGCAGATGCAACAGCAACAGGTGATCAAGCGTTTGCATTCACTACTGCAGCATTTACCAATGCAGCTGAAGTGAAATTGAATGGCAGTGTATTGGAAGGTCATACTGCTGGTCATACGACTGTGGATTTCACTATCAATTTAACAGGCGTAACTTCTGTAGCAGCTACGGACTTCGTTCTGTAATTAGCTAGTTTTAGCTGTAATAAAAAACGCCTCTTCGGGAAACCGAAGGGGCGTTTTTGCATATCTGCCTGAAGATATTAAGGATGAAACGCTAAACGATTGAGTTCTTTGAAATTAGCTAAATCATAAGCGTTAATTTGGTTGTTTGATAATGTGAACAAGCTGTCATCCCCAACGCGCAAAATTCGATTCACAAAATAGTTGTAATAGCTGTAATAACTTGCATCTTTGCCATAATCAATCGTCATACTCGCTGAAATAGGAAGTTGTGTCAGTTTTGCTTTCAACTCAAAACCCTTTTCAGGCGTAACATCGTAAATGTACGCCCCTTGCCATTTCCCCACACCTGTTTGCCAAGGATTTGCGCTGTCAAAACCTTTTTCTAACTCGTAATAATCGACGGGGAAACCAAACAAATGTTTTTAGGCATCCCAATATAACGCTTTGTGATTGTATGTTAATTCGGTGCTAGTACCTTTATCACCAATTTTGACGTTATAGAGTTCTTGTGGATTTTTCATGTCCGATACGTCAAACAACGCCATTTTCAACCCTTGTGGAATGGCTGAATCACCATTTTGCACAGCATCATGACCTATGCCAATTAAATGGTTTTCATCATACGGATGCAAATACTCGCTATAACCAGGAATTTTTAATTCACCTGCGACAAACGGATTCGTCGGCTCAGTTAAATCAATTGCAAACAACGGATCGACTTGTTGGAAAGTCACAATGTAGGCGCGATTGCCCATAAAACGAACAGACTTAATGCTCTCTCCTTTGGCTAAATTTTCAACTTTGCCAACATTTTGCATCGTTTTATCTAAGACAAATAACGAACTGTGTGATTGATTGCTGCCGCTATACCAACTTTGGGTTGTGGTAGCGATACGAAAATAATCGCCATTTTCATCCATTGAAAATTGATTTAACGCCGTGCCTTCTACTTCACCTGCTGCTGCAAAAGTGACTGCGCCTTTATCAATACCAAATTTGTAAATTTGCGTAGTGACTTTATTTTCAGTCGGGATAATGTCACCAGTGCTGCCAAAGTGATATTTCGAGGCAGATAAATACAAATTATTCAGCGAGGCATAAACCAATTCGCCTGCACCTAAATATCCTTTCGTTGAAATACTTTTTTCGGTATTTTCTAAATTTACACTCGTGACAATGACGTAATCAGGTTCAACAAAATCGGGAAAATAGGACAAATTACTTACTGACATCAGGCGGGTTGTCGTTTGCCCTGCTTTAGTTTCAATAATGGTGGGCAAGATATTTTCAGGTTTTGTCGTTGCGGTTTCGTCACCGTAAATGTAATAACGTGGATAAGAACGCGATACAAAATACAACTCATCGCCAATTCGACGTGAATCTAAGTAATCGCCATCAACTGAAACGTCACGAAGTAATTTCGGATTTGCATGATCACTCACGTCGTAAATTAACGCGCGAGTTTGAGAATAGCCACCCCACCAACAGCAATAAGGAGATGCAATTTTACTGGTTAGCAAGCTAGGTTGATTTGGTTCTCGTAAGTTTTGCCACGAAGTCCCCATGACAACTAATTTACTGTTTTGTATGAACAGACCCGATGGATTGAAATTATCTTTGGGTAAATCAATGCCTGCTGTTTGCGTCATTTCAAGAACAGGAAATCCTTTTACAACACGAATTTGATTGTTAAAAATTTGATAGATGTAACCATCGTCACCCACTTTCACAAGGTCGCTTTCATCCACGCCTTTTACTTGGATATTGGTATCAGAATGACTCACTGTTGACGTTGAATCCACAGCCGTTTCACTTCCTTTATTCACAGGTGAGCTAGGCGTTGCCCCAGAAATTGCATCATCGACCATATAAATCGGATAACTATAAAACCGATTCGTCTTGTGTTGCTTGAGTAAATTAACCAACGTTGCACGCGACGAAAGTCTTATAGGTTTAAGTTTTGCAGCCGCAGATTTTGTAGCGGGTGTCGCCACTGTTGTTGCCGCCATGACAGGTTGCGTTGCAACAAGAGCAGACAATAAACCGCTTGAAATGAGTAACAACGTTTTATCTTTAGAATTTCGCATAACATGTACCTCAAAAATGAACAATAAAACAGCACCTCTCGCTTTTGAACTTTACGCTTTTTAGGTGAATTCGCAAGTATTCCAAATAAAAATACTCTCTGATAAATTTTGTCATTTTATGGCTGGTGCTATATGATTGCGCCTCTCCATTATTCCGCCTGTTGCAGGCTCTCAAATCGATTTTTTATGTATAAATATAATCACAACGATCAAATTCTCATTGAAGAACGAGTCGCACAATTTAGGCGGCAAACTCAGCAGTTTTTAAATGGCGAAATTTCAGATGAAGGCTATAAAAATTTACGGTTGCGTAACGGAGTCTACATTCAAAAGCACGCTCCAATGTTGCGCGTTGCGATTCCTTACGGCATTTTAAATTCAAAGCAAATCCATAAACTCGCGCATATTGCGAGAACGTATGATAAAGATTTTTGCCATTTTACGACACGCCAAAACGTGCAATATAACTGGCCAAAATTAGAGCAAATTCCTGATATTTTGGCAGAACTTGCCGAAGTGCAAATGCACGCAATTCAAACTAGCGGGAATTGTATGCGTAACACAACCAGCGACCATTTAGCGGGTGTTTGCATTGATGAAATTGAAGACCCACGTCCTTATTGTGAATTGATTCGTCAATGGACAACTTTGCATCCTGAATTTGATTGGTTGCCGCGCAAATTTAAAATTGCCGTCAGTGGTTCACGCAACGATAGAGCAGCCACGCAATTTCACGACATCGGTTTGCATTTGGTTGAAAACGATCAAGGCGTTGTGGGTTTCAAAGTTTTAGTTGGCGGTGGGTTAGGGCGCACGCCTGTGATTGGACAAGTCATCAAACCGTTTTTAGAAAAGAAACATTTGTTGTCTTATTTAGAAGCTATTTTGCGAATTTACAATTTATTCGGTCGCCGTGATAACAAATACAAAGCGAGAATTAAAATCTTAGTCCGCGAAACAGGTTTAGATAAATTTTCTGAAATGGTTGAGCAAGAATGGGCAATCATTCGTGATAATTTAGAAGTCAGCGATGAACGTTTTGCTGCGTTAAAAACACATTTCGAACCGTTTGATTACGACAAAAAAGCCGCTCAAAACCTCACTTTCGCCCAATATCAACACGAAAATAAAGCCTTCGCAACGTGGGTAAAATACAACTCTCTCGAACATAAAGTGGCAGGTTATCGCGTTGTTTTCTTGTCGCTCAAACCCCGCGACGTTGCACCTGGTGATTTAACATCAACGCAACTCGATGCCATTGCAGATTTAGCAGAGCGTTACAGTTTTGGCGAAGTGCGTAGCACGCATCGACAAAATTTAGTATTTGCCGATGTCAAACAAGCGGATTTGTTTCAATTATGGCAATTGCTTTCTGCATTAAATTTAGCCACACCCAATATCGGCACTGCAACCGACATGATTTGCTGCCCAGGTTTAGATTTTTGTGAACTTGCTAACGCAGGTTCAATTGGTATTGCGAAAGAAATCAACGAAATTCTTGATGACCTTGATTATTTGCACGACATTGGTGATGTGAATATAAATATGTCGGGCTGTATGAATGGTTGCGCTCATCAAAGCGTTGGACATATCGGCATTTTAGGTGTCGATAAAAAAGGCGTGGAATGGTATCAAATCACGCTTGGTGGCTCATCTGCAAATGAAGCGGCAATTGGTGAACGTTTAGGCGCAGCCGTTGCTAAAGATGAAATCGCACCCGCCATCGATACGATTTTAAAAGTCTATATTGAACAGCGTTTAGAGGAAGAATCATTCTTAGAAACGGTTAATCGTGTTGGTCTCGAACCCTTTAAGGCAAAAGTTTATGCAAATCATTAAAAATAATCAGCTTATCGAAAATCATTGGACATATTTAGAAGACGATGCGCCTGTTGCTGCGGGAAACATTTGTGTGTCGCTTGCGCGTTGGCAAGCTGAAAAAGGCGAATTGTCAAAACATGCAGGTAATTTAGGTGTGCGTCTTTCTTCAACCGACGACATTGCGTCGTTAGGTTCAGATTTAGGTTTGTTTGCGTTAATTGAGTTGAATTTTGAAAATTTCGCGGATGGACGCAGTTTTACGCAAGCGTATTTATTACGGAATCGTTATGGTTTTCAAGGTGAAATTCGAGCGGTGGGTAGTTATTTAGCCGACCAAGCCTTTCAATTGTCGCGTGTTGGCGTGAACGGATTTAATCCCGAAAAGCTGCAACAAACACACGCCACATTGAATGATTTTACGGTGTTTTATCAGTAATAGAATCTTCGCTTAAAATCTAAAAAGGTGTATTTTTTTCAAGAATGATTAAATACACCACCTAGCCTCACTTCGCTTAATTCCATCAAAAACGACAAAATTTTCTCCTTACTCATTACTAAAGAATCTGTTGATTCAAATGTGATGTTCCAAGTGTTATTCTGCTGGTCGGCAAAGACAATTTCAGTTCTCACACACATTAGTTAATTAAGGTGTCTTTATGAAAGTTGGTATCCCCAGAGAAATTCACGACGGCGAAAAAAGGGTGGCTCTCACGCCCGAATCTGCCACTCAAATTCAAAAACTCGGTTTTAAAGTCTGCATCGAAAGTGGTGCAGGTTTAGGCGCGGATATTTCTGACGAAGCGTATGAAGCCGCTGGTGTTGAGATTGTCAAAACGGCTGAAATGTTGTGGAAAAATGCAGACGTTATTTTGAAAGTGCGTGCGCCCGAAGGTAACGAAGTCGATTTACTGACCAGCGGTAAAACCTTAATCAGCTTTATTTGGGCAGGACAAAATCCCGAATTGCTCGAAAAATTCGCAGCAAAAAATGTTACCGTTTTAAGTATGGACAGCGTGCCACGACTATCTCGCGCCCAAAAATTGGACGCGCTCAGTTCAATGGCAAACATCTCAGGTTATCGTGCAGTTATCGAAGCGGCACAGCATTTTGGGCGTTTTTTCACGGGGCAAATTACCGCTGCGGGCAAAATCCCGCCTGCAAAAGTTTTGGTAATTGGTGCAGGCGTTGCGGGTTTGGCGGCAATTGGAACAGCAAAAGGCATGGGGGCAATCGTTCGTGCTTTCGATACGCGCCCCGAAGTGAAAGAACAAATCGAAAGCATGGATGCTGAATTTTTGATGCTTGATTTTTCTGGTGAAGAAGGCGGCAGCGGCACAGGTGGTTATGCAAAAACGATGTCGCCCGAATTTATCGCCGCTGAAATGACGTTGTTCGCGCAACAAGCGAAAGAAGTCGATATTATCGTCACCACAGCGTTAATTCCAGGGAAACCTGCACCAAAATTGATTACCACGGAAATGGTGCAATCGATGAAAGCAGGTAGCGTAATTGTGGATTTAGCCGCTGAACAAGGCGGCAATTGCGATTTAACCGAAAAAGATAAAGTCGTTGTCAAACATGGCGTAACCATTATTGGTTATACCAATTTACCCAGCCGTTTAGCCAATCAATCTAGCCAGCTCTACGCCACGAATTTGCGACATTTACTCACGGAATTATGTCCACAAAAAGACGGCACGCTTAACATCAATTTTGACGATGAAGTGATACGCGGTGCGACGGTTGTGAAAAATGGCGAAATCACTTATCCACCGCCGCCAATTTCTGTTTCTGCCTCGCCTTCAAAAGAAAAACCTGAAACCGTTAAACAATCTGAAAAAATCGATAAATCTCCTCTATCAAAAGCCGTTAAACAACTCATTCCAATAATTCTGGGCGGTGCAATTTTATTTGCTGTTGGCAGTGTTGCACCTGCATCGTTCATGTCACATTTCACCGTTTTTGTGTTGGCGTGTTTTATTGGTTATCAAGTGATTTGGAACGTGAAACCGTCATTGCACACACCATTGATGAGCGTCACTAATGCCATCAGCGGCATTATTATAATTGGCGCGTTGACGCAAATTTCATCAGCGGGTTTTGGAATTAGTTTGCTGGCGATTTTGATTGCCTCCATCAACATATCTGGCGGATTTTTAGTCACGCGCCGTATGCTCGAAATGTTCAGAAAATAAGGGGAAAACAATGTCACACGGTTTAGTTACAATGTCGTACATCGTCGCCATGATTTTATTCATTTTGAGTTTGAGCGGTTTAAGCAAGCAAGAAACGGCTCGCAAAGGAAACTATTACGGCATGTTCGGTATGGCGATTGCCATTGTTGCCACAGCGTTAAGCGCGAAGATATGGTCGTATGAAATTCTGATTATTACGTTGTTAATTGGTGGATTCATCGGCACGAAAGCGGCGTTGAAAGTAGAAATGACCCAAATGCCCGAACTCGTTGCCATCATGCACAGCTTAGTTGGATTGGCGGCGGTGTTTATCGGTTACGCGAGTTTTTCAGAGCAACAAGGCTCATTCTTTTTAGACCATGGTCAAGGTTTAAATACTGAACAAATGATTCATCGGATTGAAATTTGTTTAGGCGTATTCATTGGAGCTGTGACTTTTTCAGGCTCAGTGATTGCGTTTGGCAAACTCAGTGGAAAAATTAGCGGCAAACCGTTGTTATTGCCCGCGCGGCATTGGTTGAATTTAGGTTTGTTGCTGTCAACCATTCTATTTTTATACTTACTTCTCGATATAACAGATTGTTTTTTGCTATGCAATGTAAGCTATGGTTCAAGTTTGACCTACTTGATGATAATTACGGGTATCGCCTTACTATTTGGCATTCACATGGTCATGGCAATCGGCGGTGCAGATATGCCAGTCGTGGTGTCGATGTTGAACAGCTATTCAGGTTGGGCGGCGGCGGCAACGGGGTTCATGTTAAGTAACGATTTGTTGATTGTCACGGGTGCGTTGGTCGGAAGTAGTGGCGCGATTTTGAGTTACATCATGTGCCGCGCGATGAATCGGCATTTTTTGAGTGTGATTGCGGGTGGTTTTGGGACGGCTTCAGGTGGCGAAGCGGCTGAAATTGTCGGCGACGTGCAACCAATTGGCGCAGAAGAAACCGCGCAATTATTGCTTGCCGCAAAATCTATCATGATTATTCCTGGTTATGGGATGGCGGTCGCACAAGCCCAACACACAGTTTATGAAATGACCAAATTGTTGCGTGGTAAAGGTAAAAAAGTCGGTTTTGGCATTCATCCCGTTGCAGGTCGGATGCCTGGTCACATGAATGTTTTGCTTGCTGAAGCGAAAGTACCGTATGACATCGTTTATGAAATGGACGAAATTAACGACAATTGGGGCGAGGTCGATGTGTCGATTGTAATTGGTGCCAATGACATTGTGAATCCATCGGCGTTGACTGACCCGAATAGTCCGATTGCGGGAATGCCAGTGATTGAATGTTGGAAAGGCGAAACCACGATTGTGATGAAACGCTCGATGGCTTCGGGTTATGCGGGGGTCGGGAATCCGTTATTTGTCATGGAAAATACACGGATGCTTTTTGGTGATGCCAATGCGACGTTGCAGGCGGTTTTGAAGGCGTTGAATGGGTAGTAAAACCTTATTCCATCAATTTTGCCCACATATCGTATTCGTCGGTTTCTTCAATTTCAACTTGCACAAATTCACCCACTTTCAAATGCGTTGCCCCATCAATGAAAACTTGTCCATCAATTTCAGGCGCATCCGCTTTACTCCGCGCCACGGCACCTTCTTCAACGACTTCATCAATTAACACTGTTTCAACCCGTCCAATTCGACGTTGCAGACGGTCTGCGCTGATTTGTGCTTGATGTGCCATAAAACGCGCTAAACGTTCTTGTTTGACTTCTTCTGCAATTTGGTCAGGCAAATCATTTGCTGCCGCGCCTTTAACAGGCGAATAAGCAAACGCACCAACGCGGTCTAATTGCGCTTCGCTTAAAAAGTCTAAAAGCTCTTCAAATTCGCTTTCGGTTTCACCAGGAAAACCAACAATAAATGTGCTGCGTAACGTAATATCAGGGCAAACTTCACGCCACGCTTTGATGCGCGTTAAATTATTTTCCGTTGCAGCGGGGCGTTTCATCAATTTTAAAATGCGCGAATTCGCATGCTGAAAAGGAATATCCAAATATGGCAAAATCTTCCCTTGCGCCATCAACGGAATGACATTATCAACATGTGGATATGGATAAACATAGTGCATTCGCACCCAAATACCCAAATCTCCCAGCGCATCGGCTAAATCATAAAAACGGGTTTGATATGTTTTATTTTTCCAATCGCGTGGTGCATATTTCAAATCCAAGCCGTAAGCACTGGTATCTTGAGACACAACGAGTAACTCTTTCACACCTGCATTCGCTAAATTTTCGGCTTCACGCAAAACTTCATCAATTGGACGACTTACCAAATCACCGCGCATCGAGGGAATAATGCAGAACGTGCAACGATGATTGCAGCCTTCAGAAATTTTCAAATACGCATAATGGTCAGGCGTAAGTTTGATACCTTGCGGTGGCAATAAATCTAAAAACGGTTGATGTGGCGCAGGCAGATATTCATGAACGGCGGCAACCACTTCATCAAAAGCGTGTGCGCCAGTTACTTTTAAAACTTGTGGATGTTTGGCGCGGATTTCGGCTTCTCTTGAACCTAAACAACCTGTGACAATGACCTTACCGTTTTTGGCGATGGCTTCACCGATACTGTCGAGCGATTCTTCCACTGCTGAGTCAATGAAACCACAAGTATTTACGACCACCAAATCGGCATTTTCGTAAGTCGGTGAAACTTGATAACCTTCTGTGCGTAGCGTCGTTAAAATACGTTCGCTGTCAACTAACGCCTTTGGACAACCTAAACTAATAAAACCAATTTGTGGTGCGCTCATTTGCAAAAATCCATAAAAAATAGTTAAAAACAGGTGAAATTGCGCGGAATTATAACACGCACAGAAAAATGATTTTTATCGGTAGCGGTGTTAGAATTCAAGCCATTACTAGAAAACAAGTTGAATTCACCGATGACGATTAAACCGCATTCTCCTCCTGCCATTGAATTTAAAAGTAGCACTTTTTCAGTGCCTGTTTTGAGCCTTGCTAGCAATGATTTTGTGCTTATTGAGCAATTACTCAATGAAAAAATAAAACTTGCTCCTGAATTTTTTAAGCACTCACCCGTTATTGTCGATTTAAGTGAAGTGAATAAAAAACAATTGGCATTAGAGTTTGATGAATTAGTTGAAATTGTTCACAAAGTGGATTTGTTTGTGATCGGTATTCGTGGTGGCAATGAAGCGCAACAAGAACAAGCCATTGATTTAGGAATTCCTGTTAACACGTCACCGACAAGTGATGTAAAAATCGATACGGCAAAATCAAAAACAATTAAAGCTCCAACGAGTGACGAATTTGTTGCAAGCGATTCGACTACGATAACAATTACTAAACCTATTCGTTCAGGACAGCGCATTTATTCGCACGGCGATTTAATCGTTTTAGCGCAAGTTGGCGCAGGTGCAGAAATTTTAGCCGAGGGAAACATTCACGTTTATGGCACATTACGCGGCAGAGCATTGGCAGGCGTTCAAGGCAATATCGAAGCACGAATTTTTTGCTCGGATTTGCAAGCGGAACTGATTTCAATTGCAGGGAATTATAAAATTAGCGACGACATTCATGGTGCAGTTCCGAATACACCTGTGCAAATTTATTTACAAAAAAATACATTAGTCGTTAAACCGATTGTTTAACGAACAACTTACCAAATTATTAGGAGGATATTTAAGTGGCACGAATTATTGTTGTAACGTCGGGGAAAGGTGGAGTGGGTAAAACAACCACTAGCGCAGCGATTTCAATGGGACTTGCAAAAAAAGGAAACAAAACCGTTGTTATCGATTTTGACG
>JAQTXN010000029.1:22007-24632 GCA_028688755.1 Methylococcales bacterium
CTGCGAACGCCGCGTCGTGTACGACATTATTAACGTAATAAATGGGGAAGCGACGCTGAATCAAGCGTTAATTAAAGACAAAAATTGCAACTTACTTTCGATTTTGCCTGCGTCACAAACACGCAATAAAGATGCTTTAACGCTTGAAGGTGTGGAAAAAATCCTCGAAGAGTTGTCGAAAGACTTTAAATATATCGTTTGCGATTCTCCCGCTGGTATTGAAACGGGCGCACATTTAGCGATGTATTTTGCTGATGATGCGTTTGTTGTGACAAATCCTGAAGTGTCATCGGTGCGAGATTCCGACAGAATGCTGGGCATTCTTTCAAGTAAATCACGCAGAGCAGAGCGCGGCGAAGAACCTATTAAAGAGTATTTATTGTTATCACGTTATTCACCAGAGCGCGTGAAATCAGGCGAAATGCTCAGTTTAGAAGACGTGCAAGATATTTTATCGTTGCATTTGCTGGGCGTTATTCCTGAATCAAAATCTGTTTTAACCTCGTCAAATGCGGGTATGCCAGTGATTCTTGATGAAAAAAGTGATGCAGGACAAGCCTACGATGACATTGTGGCGCGTTATTTAGGTGAAAACAGACCGCATCGTTTTATTGATGATAAGAGTGGTTTCTTTAGGAAATTATTCGGAGGCAAATAAAATGAGTCTACTGGACTATTTCAGAACATCTAAAGCCAGTTCGGCTTCGCTTGCAAAAGAGCGATTGCAGATTTTGGTTGCTTACGAACGCAGTTCGGATAAGCAACCGTCTTATTTGCCCGAATTGCAAAAAGAATTACTTGCCGTGATTCAAAAATACGTCAACGTAAATAAAGATGCAATGACAATCAATTTAGAACAAAACGATAATCGAGAAACGTTAGAACTCAACATTGTTTTGCCCGATGCTCATCCTGTTTAAGCTATGAAAAACATGAAATTGTTAGTCGTTTTTGCCTGTTCACTTGCTATGCTTTCGGGTTGTAGCGCGAAAAAAAATGTCGGTGCAAATACCCAAATGCTAGAGCGACGAACAACTGACCAAGCCGAGATCGACAAAGATGTTGAAACTCACATTAAAGAAGAATTGCGTGATGATGAGCAAATTCGCCGTTTTTCTCATGTGAATGTGAATGTGTATAACGGTGCGGCGTTGCTCACAGGCGAAGCTATGAATGAAGCGATAAAATCACAAGTTATCGAAATGGTACGAATTATCAAAGGCGTGCGAATGGTGCATGACAATTTGATTGTTGATTATCCCAGCGACAATTTATCACGCGCTAACGATCGCCGTATTGCTCAAAATATTCGCCAAGCATTAAGACAAATTCATGATTTGCCAAATTTTGATTCAGCGTTGATTAAAATTGTGGTTGAACAAAGCAGCGTTTATTTGATGGGGCGCGTGCATCGAGATGAAGGAACGGTTGTAATTAACGTTGTTCGTCTTGATCCTGATATTCGTCAGTTAGTAACAGTTTTTGATTATATCGATTGATTGAAAGGGCAGGCACAAGGTACTGCCCAGACAATTTTCATTATTTACTCGTGTGTGTAAATGCGCCATCCCAATTTTCTTCAGGTGGTGTTTCACGGTAATGTTCAATACGTTCCAAATAAATTTTGTACAACTTATCATCGGGTTTTAAATCATGTAACTGATGAAAAACCGCTTCAGATTTATCCCAAAGTTGTTGCCGATAATCAGACAATGCTTGATGTACTAAATCCAAAATCGTTTGCTGTTCAGGAGACACTTCCGCCAATTCGCCAATTGGCTCATAAATCGTAATCGGTTTATTTTTCCCTTTCACTCGAACCCGATCGAGTTCTCGATAAGCAAACTCAGGTGCCGCCGCAAGTGTTGATTCACTCACAATCATTTTCACGCCGTATTGTTTAGTCAAACCTTCAAGGCGCGAACCTAAATTTACCGTGTCGCCCATAACGGTGTAAGCAATACGAAATTGCGAACCCATGTTGCCAACAACCATCGGCCCAGTGTTCAAACCAATTCCTAAATCGACAGCAGGCCAATTTTTGGCTTTGAAACTCTCGTTAATGGCGGTGAGCGATTTAATAACATCTAAGCCAGCTTTCACCGCTAAAGAAGCATGTTTATCTGTTGGAATCGGTGCGCCCCAAAACGCCATAATCGCGTCACCAATATATTTATCAATTGTGCCTTTATGATGATGAATAACGTGCGTGACAGGCGTTAAAATTTCGTTAATCAAATTACATAAATCTTGCGGATCTTCCATTGCTTCAGAAATGGTTGTGAAGCCGCGCACGTCTGAGAAGAACACCGTCATGACGCGATTTTCACCTTTTAAGGTAAATTCATCGTCAGTTTTACTCATTTCTTCTACTAATTCGTTTGGAATATATTGCCCAAAAATGTTACCGAGTTGTTTTTTCTTACGACTTTCAAAGAAAAAACCAAAAAATAATTGCAAGCCATAAAGTAATGAAAACAACATCAATGGCGTGGCTAATCGAGTATCTAAATTATGAACTGTCCAAACATGAAAATTTAATGCAGTGACAATACTTGCAATACTTAGGAAGAATATCGCTGATGCTACAACGCCTAAACGTGGAAAAATGAGCATCGCTAAAAT
>JAQTXN010000160.1 GCA_028688755.1 Methylococcales bacterium
TGTTAGCGTTAGAAATCAACACCGAAGGCGGCACGATTCAAAATTTAGATTTACTCGCCTACCCTGTTGAACACGAAAACACGGCGGAGAATAAATTGCGCGAAATGTTCGGTTTTGCGATTCCTGACATCAACAAAAATCCTGTACGTATTTTTAATGGCGAAGCGGCTAAATTGTTTGTTGCACAAAGCGGTGTAATTACCAGCACGGGTTCAGTCGAAGCGGCAAATCATCACAGCATTTTTGCTACGCCCAAAGACAATTACGTTTTAGAAGCAGGTCAAGAGTCGTTAAATGTACCGTTGACGTGGAAAGACGCAAACGGTTTGCAAGTGACGAAAACCTTCACATTTAAACGCGGCAGTTACGAAATCGATTTGGCGCAAAACGTGAAAAATGGTTCGCAAGCCGCATGGACTGGTCGTCAATATAGCCAATTGTTGAAAACCCCCGATACCGAAAACAAAGGTGGAATGCTCACCAGCGGAATGCGGGCGTATGACGGTGGTGTGATTTATACCGAAGCGAAAAAATATCAAAAAGTTGATTTCGACGATATGCACGACGAAAACCTAGACGTTGCAAGCGTTGGCGGTTGGACGGCAATGATTCAACATTATTTCGCCTCTGCGTGGGTGCCACCTGCGGATCAAGAAAATCATTTTTACAGCAAAGAGTTAAAACTCGGTCAGTATGTGATTGGAACGTATTCGCCAGCGGTCACAGTTGAAGCGAACGCCGAAGCAAATTTTGCCGCGCAACTTTACGCAGGGCCTAAAATTCAGCCGCTAATGGAAAAAGTGGCGACAGGTTTAGAATTAACTGTTGATTACAGTGTGTTGACCTTTATCGGTAAACCGATTTACTGGTTGCTCAATCAGATTCATGGCATTGTTGGCAATTGGGGCGTAGCGATTATGGGCGTAACGTTTGTGATTAAATTGCTCTTTTTCCCCTTGTCGAATGCGAGTTTCAAATCGATGGCGAAAATGCGAAAAATTCAGCCACGTTTGAAAGAATTGCAAGACCGTTTTAAAGATGACCGTCAACGTTTCAACACCGAAATGATGGCGATGTACAAAAAAGAAAAAGTGAATCCATTGGGCGGTTGTTTACCGATTTTGATTCAAATTCCTGTGTTCATGGCGTTGTATTGGGTACTTAGCGAAACCGTTGAATTCCGTCAAGCTCCGTTCATGTTGTGGGTTCAAGATTTGTCGATTCAAGACCCATTCTTTGTCTTGCCAGTCATTATGGGCATCAGTATGAAGATTCAACAAAGTTTGAATCCGCCGCCGATTGACCCTGTGCAAGCGAAAATCATGAAAATGTTCCCAATTGTCTTTACGGTCTTTTTCTTATTCTTCCCTGCGGGTTTGGTTTTGTACTGGGTTATCAACAACACGTTGTCGATTCTGCAACAAACCTATATCACGAAAAAAATCGAAAACGAAAAGTAGTGTGTTAAACACAGATACTATCGCAGCAATTGCGACACCGTCAGGCAATGGCGGTGTCGGCATCATTCGAATTTCTGGAACACTCGTTTTAGAAATTGCGTCAAAATTACTTTCAAAAAATCTTCCGCCACGCCACGCTGTTTATTCGCCATTTCTCGATGAATTTGGTGAAACAATCGATTCTGGCGTTGCCATTTATTTTCCCAATCCTAATTCCTACACAGGCGAAGATGTTTTAGAACTGCAAGGTCATGGTGGTTCAGTTATGTTAGATATGCTTTTGCGGCGTGTTTTAGCATTAGGCGCACGACTTGCAAACGCAGGTGAATTCACCGAACGAGCATTTTTAAATGGCAAACTTGATTTAGCACAAGCTGAAGCAGTTGCCGATTTAATCAATAGCACGACAGAACAATCGGTGCGTTCGGCACAAAAATCCATGCAAGGCGTTTTTTCAACGCAAATTCACGAATTAGTCGAAGAATTGACGCAATTGCGCGTGTATGTTGAAGCGGCGATTGATTTTGTGGATGAAGAAATTGATTTTTTAAGCGATGGCGTAATTGAACGACGTTTGCAAACCTTGTTGAATCGAATTGAACAAATTCAAGCAACGGCGCAGCAAGGACGTTTATTGCGCGACGGTATGACACTGGTTTTAGCAGGCAAACCCAATGCAGGAAAATCAAGTTTACTCAATGCACTTGCAGGTCACGATGCGGCGATTGTGACCGAAATTGCAGGCACAACGCGCGATGTGTTGCGTGAGCGAATTCAATTAGACGGAATGCCGTTACACATTATCGATACCGCAGGTTTGCGTGATTCGGATAACGTGGTCGAACAAGAAGGCATTCGTCGCGCACATGCTGAAATGGCGAAAGCGGATTTGATTTTATTGCTGATTGATGCGCGTGAATCCGAAAGTGAAATCGAAAAGTTATCAACAACTTTACCCACAGGCGTTGAGGTGATTCGCGTTTATAACAAAATTGATTTGTTGTCTCGTGAGCCTGAAATGGTCACAACTGAAAACGGCACGGCGATTTATGTATCGATTAAACAAAATCTCGGTTTGGATTTGTTAACCTCTCATTTAAAACAATTTGTGGGTTTCAATGCCAGTGCAGAAAACGTTTTTATTGCCCGTCGTCGGCATTTAGAAGCTTTAAAAGCCAGTCACGAATTTGTCGAGCAAGCATTATCACAATTACAAAATGCGTTAGCGGGTGAACTTGTCGCCGAAGATTTGCGTCAAGCACAACAACATTTAGCGCAAATAACAGGCGAATTCACGTCTGATGATTTATTAGGCAAGATTTTTTCAAGTTTTTGTATTGGAAAGTAACGTTATTAAACAGCCGAAAGCAAAATCAGTAACGTAAATTAACGTTCAAAAGAAGTCGGTTGTTATATGCTTTAGTCGTCGTTGCGTCGTTTAGTGCTGTTGCAAGAGTTAGACTTGCATTCAAATTTTCTTGCCACGCAACTTTTGCACCGACACCCGTCCCGCTTAAATTCCAGTCTTTGATTTCACCTGCTAGCGGTTTTTCTTTTGAGCCATGACCGTAATCATAAAAGACAAACGCATTGATTCTTTCCCACTCGGGTGACGTAAGTTCAATTTTGGCAATTTGTCCATTATCTGCGCCTGTTTCACGTTGTTCATAACCACGCACATCAAAACTACCACCAATACCAATTTGCTCGCCAGCAATTAACGGTTTTTCACTATATTGCCCCGTTATGGAAGTGCTAAAAACCCAATTTTGGTAGCTACTCATTAAGTTTGTGCCGTAGCGAAATAGTTGCCAAGATGAATTAGAACCTGCCCTAGATCTACGATAAAGCGCATCTGTGTTATCTGATAAGAAACCTGTGTTTATTGCCCATTGCGCGAAATATCCCGTCTTAACGACATCTGCAATCGGATATTCGGCTTTATAAGCAATACTAAATGGCACACTTCGAACATTTGTTCCAAGCTGGACTTTTTTGAATTGCACATCATTGATGAAATGTTTGCTATCCAATCCAATATCTAAAGTGTGTTCGTATTTATCCCATTTGGGTAAAAATTGCTGATAGTGAATGCCCATCATCTCACCCGCACCTGTAATCGTTAAATCATTTGCCACCACACCATTATTTGAATTCGATGAGGCGTAATACGCATTTAACCAGCCACCTAATTTATAAAGTGGCAACGCATACATGCCGCCATATTGTTGAATGGTATCGGCATGATCAGGTGGTAAAGTATAAGACGCATTTACAACGTGATCTGCTCCCCACAAATTACTGTACTGAAAACCACCCGTTAGGCGATATTCGCCCGAACTGTCTGAGCCATTGTTATTGAATCCTAATGAAAATTGATAAGGTCTAGGCTGCTCCGTTACAGTGACATTAGCGTCAACTTTTTCCTGCATTTCATGCTGAAAAAATGTTATTTGCACCTGCTTACTTGGATGACGGTTTGCTGCCTTCATTTCATGTGAGAGTTCTTTTGCGTTTGGCGAAATATCTTTTACTAAACTTGGCAGGCTATTTTCAATGCTTTCTTTTGAGAAATTAGTATTTCCATCGATACTGATATTTTCTACTGTGTAAGCAACAACATTTAAGTGAACATCGCCTTCCTCAATAGATTGTGGCGGTAATGCAACGCGATAAAAAGCAAAACCTGCATCTCGAATCAAGTTTTCCAAGCCTTGTGCTACCTGTTGCAAGGATTTTAAATCATAAGATTTACCAGCAAGTGGTTCTAAATAATCAGCAACATCTTCTTCATCTATGGGTAAATCGCCCTCTGTAATGAATTTATTTACCACAAATTCAATTTTCTTAGGGAATATTGGCTCAGCTTGTTTTTCTGAGGCTGCATTTTGTATAGATTTTGGCGTATCAATTTGAAATAGCGGCTGCTCTAAGAACAAGACAGATAACATCGCATTATATTTAGGATTTGATTCTGATTTATTTTTATCGCTAGATTTAGCGGATACTTTTTTTAACGCTTTAACTTTGCGATTATGGGTAGTCTGTATTTTTTCACGCTCGAGCAAATCTTCAGATGCGACGGCTGTAAGCAGTAAATCAGAATCCATTGTTTCACGGGCAAGCAAATCCTGAGCTGCAACAGTGGCTAACATTAAATTTGTTTTTGAATCTATTTCTTCAATCATACTTGTCACGGGCTGATTTTCTAAATTGACCATGACCATATTTGAATTAACCGTTCCCAAATTACTCGGCATAATTTGAGGAGGGGCTAACAATAAACTCGACACAATTGGGAAAGATAATAATGCTGACATAGTAGTGTTGTTCTGTAACGTACTTAAAGTTACAGAACACTTGGCAATTACTATGCCAAAAAATTATTTTTCACAACTTAAAGAAAAACAGATTTTATTTAGTGACACTGTCCAAGAGGTCTATCACCTACTTTTAAATCTGAATTTTGGGTAGGTATCAATACATTAGCCTTCGCATCTTTTTTGTTATTCGCATCTTCTTTTGGGGTTATTGCAGGTACTGAAGAAGTCGGCTCTAGCATCATCGCTGCACTCGAACTTGAATTTGACCCTGACGCAATTACAGGAAGTGTCATTAGGATTGTGCCTGATGATGCAACCGATTCTTGTTTTATCTGATTTATTGTTTCAGACGCTTTTTCAGAAGGCGAATTCTTGATTAAATCAAAAATAGCTTTTGCTCCTTCTGAGGAGCTACCGCCAATAATTTCAGTAATTGTTTGAATGGTTTCAGGTTTACTGTCTGTGAAAAATTGCGTGATATTTTTAGCTTCTTCAGGCGTGCTGTCTTGCAAAATGTTACCGATAGCTTGTGCTATTTCAGTGGAACCGTTTTTGTTTATTTCATCCGTGATTTGTTTAATCGCTTCTGGAAATGGCGTTGGCGCAGGAACAGGTGTGGGTTCAGGCGTTGGAGTAGGAACGGGAGTTGGTTCTGGTGTTGGCGCAGGCACAGGTGTGGGTTCAGGCGTTGGCACAGGAACAGGTGTGGGTTCTGGCGTTGGTGCAGGAACAGGTGTGGGTTCTGGCGTTGG
>JAQTXN010000030.1 GCA_028688755.1 Methylococcales bacterium
CCCAATGTGTTTGCCGTAATAGCCACGTCATCGCCACGTTTTACTAATTGGGGCTCGATAAAATCTTTCTGCAAAACACCACTCCCCGCACTCAGTGTTCGAGCAGCTGTTTTGTTCAAAACAGATTCTACATTAGTCAAATAATTTCCCCGCAAAGAGGACACATCTTTTCTTGTCACAGTAAAAAATTGTTGGGTTGCCATCTCACCGCGTTGAAGTGGTTGCGTCAAAATCACGACGTAATCAAAAGGTGCAATCGATACAGAGACAAAAGCTGCCCATTTTTTACCGACGTTACAGCGCACATTCACCGTGGAACGTCCCGACGACATTAACTTTGTCGAAAAAAGCTGCAGTGGCTCGCTGCATAACGCTAAATTCAAGCGATCACTTAACGGCGTTATGTTTATTTCATACTCGGCAGTGGTATTGATGTTTTGGGCAACATAACCTTTAACAGCGTCATAAATCGATTCATGACTTTGCCATTGTGGCTCGGCATGAGGTGCATTTACTTTCGCAAATGCAATGACAAAAAAAAGCATCAATCGAATCATAAAATTCCGTTAAACCGTTAATGTAATCGCTTCGCTTAAGTCTTAGCAGTTTCAATGCCAAAAAGGTTTTGACATTTTTTTGACAGCTTGGATGAATATAATTCGCCCCTACAAAATTATTTTCACTTAACTTCCTTAACTTTATTCTTATATTGTCGATAACCTCGCTGTCTAATAGTGTCAAAAACGTTATTTAGTGCATTTTTACGGGCTAAAGCATTTTGGCACATAGCGTGCTTTCAATTTCGAGTACGAACACTTTTTGGAGTCATTATCATGGCAATTAGTTTTGATGCAGCACTTGGCAAAACCCCGCAAATTCTCGCCTTGCGAGAAAAACGTGGCGAAGTTTTAGCGGCAAATTTAGCCAATGCCGACACCCCCAATTTTAAAGCGCGTGATTTGGATTTTTCACAAGTTTTGAAAAAAACCAATCCCGCTCCTGTTTTAATCGCGCACACGCAACCAGGGCATTTTGCACCTGAACAACCGTTTTTAGGCGCACAGTTAAGATACCGCACGCCATATCAAGTTTCGCTAGATGGCAATACGGTTGAAGAACACATTGAACAAGCCAAATACGCTGAAAACGCAACGCAATATCAAGCAAGTTTGCAATTTATCGGTGGCGAATTTAATGAACTCAAATCTGCCTTCACAGGACAAGTCTGATGTCAGGATTAAACATTTTTGATATTGCGGGCAGCGGGATGAACGCCCAACAACTACGATTAAATTTAGTCGCCAGTAACTTAGCAAACGCTAACAGCGTCAGCAGTTCAAGCGGTGCAGTGTATAAATCGCGCCAACCTGTTTTTGGCGCAGAACTCAAAAACGTCATCGATGCACAAAACGGCGCGAGTAAAGTGGAAATTCGTGGCATTGTCGAAAGCAAAGCCCCCGCTGTCATGGAATACGCACCAAACCACCCGATGGCAGACAAAGACGGTTACATTTTTAAACCCAATGTGAATTCCGTTGAAGAAATGGCGAACATGATGTCCGCATCACGTTCATATCAAAACAACATCGAAGTGTTAACGACAGCAAAACAAATGATGCTGCAAACACTGAAGATGGGACAGTAATTAAGGGGGCTTTATGGCAATAGCAAATACAAGTTTATATGATCGATTAAATACGAGTAGTGCCGAAGCACAGACAACTGCAAAAGCCGCTGCCGAGGCAGCAAATCGCGCCGTTGCTAAGAAAAAAACGTCACTTGGTCAAGATGATTTTTTAAAACTCATGACCACACAAATGACGCATCAAGATCCAAACAATCCGATGCAAAACGGCGAATTTTTGTCGCAAATGGCGCAATTCGGTACGGTTTCGGGAATTCAAGATTTGCAAAAATCATTTGCCGATTTTTCAAATTCGATCCAATCAAATCAAGCCCTGCAAGCCTCAGGACTTGTGGGACGAACTGTGTCTGCACCTAGTAATACAGGTGTTTTAGCCGCAGGCGGCGAAATTAACGGAAAAGTGAATTTAGCAAGCAGTACGCCGTCGTTACAAGTTGCAATCAGCAATTCCGCTGGCGAATTGGTAAAAACACTCGATTTGAAAAATCAAAGCGCAGGCGATATTCCTTTCACATGGGATGGCACAAACGAAGCAGGTACGCTTGTAAGTCCAGGCGTTTATAAAATCAGTGCCGTCGCTGCTGTAGACGGTAAAAATGTTGCCCAAACAACAGACATTGAATCAAAAGTTGAAAGCGTTTCGATGGCAAGTGGTTCAACACCAATGCAAGTTAATCTTGTTGGTGCAAACAGTATTGATTTTGGCAAAGTTAAACAAATTCTTTAAAAAAACACACTTTTCTAACTAATTAAAGAGGTACACATCATGGGTTTTTCAACAGCATTGAGTGGCTTAAAAGCCGCACAAACAACTCTTTCAGTAACAGGTAACAACATTGCGAATTCACAAACCGCAGGTTTTAAAGAATCTCGCGCACAATTTGGCGATGTCTACACCAGCAGTTTAGGTTCAGCAGGTAAAACTGCCGTTGGTTCTGGGGTTCGTATTTCATCCGTTGCACAACAATTTAAACAAGGCAACATTGAAGCCACAGGCAACGCGCTAGATTTAGCGATTAGTGGCGACGGTTTTTTTGCAATGGGGGATTTAGTTGACCCAATCATTCCAGATAAACCACTCGAAGCGACTTCATTTACACGCAACGGCGCGTTCCATATCAATAACAAAGGGAACGTTGTTGATGATAACGGTCGTTATTTATTGGCGTTTAAACCAACAGGCACAACCGTTGCCGAAGGTTTTGACGTGGGCGTTAAATTGCCCTTAAAAGTGAATACCGATCAAGGCGCACCGACAGCAACGAGCGCAGTGGATATGCAATTGAATTTAAATGGTGGCGCAAATGCAGCGACTACGCCCTTTTCTTTCACAACGCCTGGTAAAGCCCCCTATATTCCTGATCCCAAAACTTACACACACACAACCTCAATTACGACTTATGATGCTTTAGGTAATGCACATATCGTATCGACCTATTTTGCAAAAACCGCCGTACCAAATGAATGGGATGCTTATACCTTCATCGACGGTAGAAGTTTGCAACCAGGCGTACAAGCTGACCCGTATGCGATTCCACCTGTTGCAGCTTCTGGGGCGGTTGCGTTACCTGAAGGCACGATTACGTCAACCCCTACGCGCGTCAAATTTGATGCTAACGGTGCTTTAGCGGGTGTTTCGGCTGTTGCATCAGCATTAGATACCGCGACATCAAATCAAGCTCTTGCTCTCATTAAATTGAATGTAGCCAACGCTGACGTAGTTTCAAAACAAACATTTTTAACACAAGCTGAAGCGAATGTTGTTAATGCCCAAAAAGCGGTAGATGCCGCTGATGCGGCAGCGGCAACGGCTGGCGCAACAGTGCAAACTGCCGCACAAAAAGCGGCGGCTGATGGTTTAACCAGAGCAGAACAAGGTGTTACAGACGCTCAAACAGCGTTAGACACAGCAACAACAACTGCGACAACAGCTCAATCAGATTATGACACGGCAGTAACCGCTTATACTGATGCTAAAGCCGCTGCTGATCAAGCCGCTGCTGATGCCGCTCTTGCGGGTACACCAATTGTTAAAACAATGAATACCAAAATTGATTTTGGAACGATTGACATCTCTGCCATCGATCCTAAATTGAAAGTAACGGATATGAGCTTCAGCCTTGATTTAGCTTCATCGACCCAATTTTCAACACCTTTTACCGTCAATGATTTGAAACAAAATGGCTTGCCTGTTGGTAATTTGACAGGGGTTGACGTAGATAAACACGGTGTTGTGTATGCAAAATACAGCAATGGTTTTGCAAAACCACTCGGTCAAGTCGCAATGGCGCGTTTCCCAGACAATCAATCGCTTGCAAAAGTGGGTAATACCACATGGCTTGCAACCTCTGATTCAGGCGCACCGATTTATGGCGCAGGTGGCGACAACAACTTCGGAACAATTCAATCATCGGCTATCGAAAATTCAAACGTCGATTTGTCAGAACAACTTGTGAAATTGATTGTGGCGCAACAAGCGTATCAAGCAAACTCACAAACCGTGACGACTGAAAAAACGTTGATTGAAACAATGTTGAGAATCTAGTTTGTGTTTTATCGTTCCTACGCTTTTAGCGTAGGAATGAATTGATAGGGGAATTTTATGGATCGCAGTCTTTTCATTGCCACCAGTGGCGCAACACAAACGCTGCTTGCACAAACAGCAAACGCCAATAATTTGGCAAACGCGCAAACCACAGGTTTTAAATCCGATTTGCAACAATTTCGCAGTATGCCTGTTTATGGTGATGGTTATCCGACGCGCGTTTATGCGATGACTGAAAAACCTGGTACCGATTTTTCGCAAGGTGCATTGCAAACGACGGATAACCCGCTTGATTTAGCGATTAAAGGTGACGGCTTTTTTTCTGTGCGCGATAGTAAAGGTAAAGAGGCTTACACTCGTGCGGGGGATTTTCAAATGACACCCGACGGACAACTATTGTCATCTTCAGGGTTAGCCGTTTTAGATCAAGACGGACAGCCAATTACAATTCCTGCTGCTGAAAAAATTACCATTAGTGGTGATGGCACAATTAACATTATTCCATTTGGAGATAATGGCGGTGGTTTGGTGCCTGTTAGTCAATTGAAATTAGTAAAACCTGATTTAAAAAATGTTGAAAAAAACCTAGATGGTTTGACTTATATCAAAGACGGCTCGCCACAAGCTGATAATCCAACCGTTCAAGTCGTTCAAGGCATGATTGAAGGCAGCAACGTTAGCGCAATTGGCGCAATGGTTGACATGATTGAATTAGCGCGAAATTTTGAAATGCAATCTAACGTGATGAAAAATGCTAAAGAAAATGCGGCGGCAGGTTCGAAATTATTACAAATGTAATTTTTGTGCTGGCATGAATAGTGCTGCATTTTAAAAGTCAAAACACACTTATTTTCGGAGAACATTCATGACAGAACGTGCATTATGGGTGGCTAAAACTGGACTTGATGCCCAGCAAACCCGCATGGCAGTTATTGCCAATAACTTAGCAAACGTTAATACCACAGGTTTCAAAAAAGACCGCGCGGTATTTCAAGATTTGATGTATCAAAATATGCGTCAAGTCGGCGCACAAACGTCACAAACCAGCCAGTTACCAACAGGTTTGCAACTGGGAACAGGTGTGAAGGTGATGGCGACTGAAAAGCTACACATTCAAGGCAACGTCGAACCAACAGGTAATAATTTAGACGTAGCGATTAACGGACGTGGTTTTTTACAAGTTACGATGCCTGATGGTTCAATTACTTACACCCGTGACGGGCAATTAAAAATCGACCAAAACGGTCAGCTCGTTACCGCAAATGGGATGCCATTAAATCCGACAATTACTATTCCACAAGATGCGTTAAGCATTACGATTGGTGACGATGGTACGGTTTCTGTGTTGCAACCAGGTAACGCGCAACCTTCGAATTTAGGTCAATTACAAACAGCAAATTTTGTGAATTTGGCAGGTTTAGAACCGATTGGTGAAAACTTATACCGTGAATCCGCTGCAAGTGGCCCGCCAATTGTGGGAACACCTGGACAAGCTGAATTTGGGAAAATTGTGCAAAACTCGCTTGAAACATCAAACGTTAACGTCGTTGAAGAATTAGTCGGAATGATTGAAACGCAACGCGCTTATGAAATGAACTCAAAAGCGATTTCGACAACTGACCAAATGTTGTCTTATGTAACGCAGAATTTGTAATCGAGTAACGCACATGACAACACGCTTTCTTCAATTATTTGTCCTGCTGCCGATTTTTTTAACGGCTTGCAGTACACCTTTGCCCAAGCGCGAACCTTCATTTTCGCCTGTTGCCCCTGCTGATTTGCGTCCGCCACCAAACAGCACAGGCGGCATTTATCAAGCAGGTTATGACGTGCGTTTATTTGAAGATCCGACGGCGCGGCGTGTTGGCGATGTGTTAACTGTGACCTTAAACGAGCAGACAAATTCAACACAACGAACAAAAAACAAAGACGAGAAAAAAGATTCTGTGTCTATTGCCCTGCCGACCCTGTTTGGTTTAGGTAGTTTGCTACTTGGCGGTGATATGAAAACCGCAATGGAATCTGAAAAAAAATTCAACGGTAGCGGCGACAACAGCCAAAACAACGTGTTGCGTGGTGCGATTACCGTATCGGTGATTGAAGTGTTGCCAAATGGAAATTTAAAAATTCGGGGCGAAAAACGCATTGCTTTAAACCAAGGTGATGAATTTGTGCGTTTATCGGGCATTGTTCGCGCGGCGGATATTTCCTCGAATAATGTTATCGATTCACAAAAAATTGCCGATGCCACCTTTATGTACACAGGCGAAGGAGCAACTGCCGATGCGTCATCACAAGGTTGGGCGACCCGTATTTTGAATAGTCCTTGGTTCCCACTTTAAAATTAACGAGCAATACTCATGACAAAACGACTACAGAATTTGCTTTTAATTTCGTTACTGACAGGGCTGTCCTCTTTTGCTAACGCCGAGCGCATTAAAGATATTGCGTCCATTGAAGGCGTGCGTCCGAATCAATTAGTCGGTTATGGCTTAGTCGTTGGTTTAGACAAGTCAGGTGATAACGGTGGACGAACGCTACCAACGACTGCACAAAGTTTAGGCAATATGCTTCGCCGTTACGGCATTCAACTTGACCCCAAAGATTTGCCGCAAATGAAAGCACGAAATATCGCAACCGTGGCTGTGCAAGCAGAATTACCTGCCTTTGCAAAACCAGGGATGGCAATTGACGTGACCGTTTCCTCAATTGGTGACGCGAAAAGTTTGCGCGGTGGCTCACTGTTAATGACCCCATTAAAAGGCGCGGATGGTCAAGTTTATGCTATCGCGCAAGGTAATTTAGTTGTCGGAGGTATGACAGCCTCAGGCAAAGACGGTTCAAGCGTCACGGTAAATAATCCGAGTGCTGGACGTATTTCAAATGGTGCGTTAGTTGAAAAAACGGTACCAACACCGTTTTCAGAAGGGGATTCGTTAGTATTCAATCTACATCGAGCGGATTTTACGACGGCGAATCGCATGGCAGAATCGATAAACAAATTGCTCGGTGCAAATACTGCACAACCGATTGATGCTACGTCAGTGCGCGTGAATGCGCCCATCGATGCAGGGCAAAAAGTGATGTTCACATCGGTACTTGAAAACGTCAATGTCGATATGGATGAAGCCCCTGCTCGTGTGATTGTAAATTCTCGCACAGGCACGGTGGTTGTGAGCAATAAGGTTCACGTCACACCTGCTGCGGTATCGCACGGAAGTTTAGTGGTAACAATTGATGAAAACATCAATGTCAGCCAACCGAATCCACTTTCTCAAGGTCGAACCGCTGTTACGCCGCAATCAAATGTAAAAGTTAAAGAAGAAAAAAATCGTATGTTTGCCTTTAAACCTGGTGTTTCGCTTGATGATTTGGTCAATGCAGTCAATCAAGTTGGCGCAGCACCAAGTGATTTGGTGGCTATTTTAGAAGCATTAAAAACAGCAGGTGCGTTGCACGCTGAGTTGATTATCATCTAAAAACGAGAATCGTCATGTTAAATACGCCTGCCGCAAATACCTCGGTTTATAACGATTTTAGCCAATTTTCAAAATTGAAAAATGAAGCAAAAACCGATTCTCCCGCCGCTATTAAAAAAGTTGCCCAGCAATTTGAGGCTCTCTTTTTAAATAACATTTTGAAAGGAATGCGGCAGGCAAAATTAGCAGAAGGTATTTTTGATAATAGCCAATCTGATACTTACAACGAAATGTACGATCATCAATTATCGGTGCATTTAGCGGGTAAACCTGGTGTGGGTTTAGCTGATTTGATTGTGAAACAACTTAGTCCCAAAGGCGCAAATCCAAAACCCGAATCATTAGAAGATTATTTAAATAATCCCGTCAAACTTGTTAGAACACCTGATGGCAGAATTTATGAGAGCGGCGACTATGAAAATGACGATATTGAATTTAAGAATAGACGTGCTGCGCCGATACAATCAGTGGTTGATTTTGTGAAACAGTTACAACCGCACGCTCAACAAGCCGCAAAATTGCTCGGTGTTGATCCTAATGCGTTAATTGCTCAAGCAGCATTAGAAAGTGGTTGGGGAAATTCGGTGATTAAAAATGCCGACGGTTCAAGTAGTTATAACTTATTCAACATTAAAGCCGATCGTTCTTGGAAAGGGAAACAAGCGCAAGTTTCAAGCCTTGAATTTGATCAAGGTATTGCACGAAAAGTCAGCTCTGGATTTAGAGCCTATTCGTCATATCAAGAAAGTTTTAACGATTACGTTAATTTTATTAAAAACAATCCGCGTTATGAGACAGCATTAACGAAAGCAGGGAATACGGGACAATATATGCGTGAATTGCAACGCGCAGGCTATGCAACCGACCCAAGTTATGCCGATAAAGTGCTGCATATTTATCAAAGTAATGCGCTAAATTTATTTACAGACAATACAACGGCGGCGGTGAAATAAACATCGCCAAGTTTTAACACTTAAAGAAAAAATAGGTTATTCCTTATGTCCAGTGGAATTTTAGGAACGGCGTTGACAGGACTTATGGCGTTTCAACGCGCTATGCAAACAGGCAGTAATAACGTTGCCAACGTAAATACTGAAGGTTATAGCCGTCAAAGCACCAATATGGAATCTGCACCAACGACGTTTAGCAACGGTAATTACGTTGGGAATGGTGTCAATGTCACGAATGTGACGCGCAGTTATGATCAATTTATCAGTAACAACATTCGCACCGCCTCTTCGTCTTTAGGTGAAGCCGATCGTTTTCAAACGATGAGCAAGCAAGTGGATAACTTGATGGCAAACCCTGAAACGGGTATGAATAACGCGATGGCATCTTTTTTCAAAGCTGCACATGGCGTGGCGACCGACCCGACTTCAATTCCTGCTCGCACCGTATTAGTTTCCGAAGTTAGCTCACTTGCGACACAATTTAATAACGTTTCAGCACAGCTAAATAATTTTGCAGCACAAAACAACGCGAATATGCAAACAAGCATCGATAACGTGAATAATTATGCTCAGAACATTATTGATTTAAATGCAAAAATTTCAGCTGTCACACGCGGTGGCGGTACGCAATTTCCAAATGAATTGCTCGATCAACGCGATCAATTACTCGCCAAATTATCTGAAAATATCGATACCTCCGTCTTTGTTCGTGCAGACGGCGCAGTCGATGTCTTTATTGGTCAAGGTCAAGCTCTAATTTCAGGTAATTCACGTCAAATTTTAGCTCTTCAAAATTCAACCACTGACGTAATGCACAAAACAGTGGTTATGAAAGCAAGTCCAAGTGCAAATGGTTTTGATGTCAGTAATCAATTTTCGAGCGGCTCACTTGCTGGAGCAATGAAGTTTCGTGATCAAGTGCTAGATCCAGCACAACGCCAGTTAGGTGTTGTGGCTGCTGGGGTTGCAAAGTTAACCAATGAAATTCATACACAAGGTATCGATTTGAAAGGCAATCAAGGCAAAGATTTATTTAGTTTTGAACCCAGCGAAGTCATGATTTACGGTGACTTAGGTAATCAAGGCGGTGCTGTCAATGTGACCATTGATACGGCAACCATCAATAATTTACATCCAAGCGATTACCGTTTGGATTACAACTTAGGTGCCTACACACTCACTCGTTTAAGCGACAATACAAAAGTCCCTTTACCCACAGGTGGTTTGCCCACAACTGTTGAAGGCATGACGATTACCGAAACCGAAATTCCTGTGGGGGCGGCGAGTTTTACGATTCGTCCAACGTTCAATTTAGCGCAAAACATGAGAGCGGTAGTGACATCAGCCGACGAAATCGCTGCAGCACAAGTTGGTGGTGATTCAGGTGACAACACAAATGCCTTAGCATTAGCAAAATTAGAAACCAATGCGACGTTAAGAGACGGCAAAACCTTTAGTGAAACCTATCAGCAATTAGTTTCACAAGTGGGTAGCTCAACAAATGCCGCAACAGTCAGTTTATCCGCACAAAAAGCGTTGTATAACAATGCAACCGAGGCACGGGCAAATTTTGCTGGTGTAAATTTAGATGAAGAGGCTGCAAATTTAATTCGGTATCAAAATGCTTACCAAGCCGCCTCACAAGTGGTATCCATTTCAAAATCGATGTTTGATACCTTAATTAGTGCAGTTAGATAGGAGTTTATCATGCGTATTTCTACCGCTTATCCACAACAATTCAACATCAACTCGATGTTTGATCAACAAAGCAAACTTAACGAAACGCAGTTAAAAATTTCGTCTGGTAAAAAGTATTTATCGCCATCTGAGAATCCATCTGCTGCTGCGTATTCACTCGGTTTTAAGCAATCAATTAGCGAAACACAGCAATACCAAAACAATATCGATGCGGTAACACAACGGCTTCAACTTGAAGAAACGACATTGACGAGTGCGATTGATACCATTCAACGTTTACAAGAATTAGGTTTGCAAGGTGTAAGTGATTCAGGTAATTCAACGATTTCACGCAATGCTATCGCTACAGAATTTGATCAATTAAACGAGCATTTAATGGGGCTGGCAAATACGCGCAATGCTAATGGCGAATACATTTTTTCAGGTACCAAAACTACTGAAATGCCATTTGGTAAAAAAGCAAACGTAGATTCAAAATTAAACGTTGTCACGCTAGCGGCTGCTGAATTAAAAGCGACGGCAAGTGAGAATTTACCTGCTCAAACATGGAAAAAATTCATCACACAACAAGCTATTAGTGCGGCTTACGACTTTGCATTGAATAATCCAGGCAGCACTGCCGATGATGCGGCAGCATGGGCAGCGTCACAAGACACATCAGCAACGGTTGCACAAGGTCAAGTCGATGCTTCTAAAGATCACAAAACCTTCCCGACTGTATGGCAAGCTGCGTGGAATGACACACCAATTACTTTCAATTCTGAATTCAATAAAGCCTTTGCAGCACTCGATTTGAAAAAATTGCCTGTTGCCTCGTTAAAACAGTCAGCAGATTTAGCAACAACGGAATTAAATCAAGCTAAGAATGCGTATAAAACCGCATTGGCTAATTACACCGATCCAACAACGGCAACGCAAACGATTACTACAGAAAAAAGTACAACATGGACGGATTACATTTCAAAACAAGCCGTACAAGACGCTTATGAGTTGGTAGATAAATTCTCACCAACACTTACGATTGATGATGCGTTGAAAAAAACAGCTGTCAATCTTGAATCGTATAACAACATTGTGAACAGTTCTGCGGGTGTTGATGCAGGCAACAAGGGGTCACTTGCCTTTAGAATTTCAGCGGATCAAACAAATAAAGTTTATACCGATGCGTTTAAAGCGGTTTTTGATCAAGCATTTGCCGACAAAGCGGCTACTGATTCCGTATTACCTGATTCACCATTTAATACAGCGTTAACAGATGCAAAAGTGACCGCGACGACTGCTTGGAATGCTTACAGCACTGCCTCTGACCGAACTCTTACGGATTCATCGGCAAATACGGCTATTACAACAGCTGATCTGGCAACCACAACAACCGTGGCAACGACGCCTTCAACAGCAAATTCAACAGGTATTGCAGCAAATTCAGCATTTATTTATTCAGGCTCAAACACGCAACGTGAAATTCAAATTGGCGGCTCTCGTACTATTACAGATAGCGATACAGGAATTGCCGTTTTTGGTCCGTCCAATGTCACAGGCAAAACACTCTTTGATACGGTGAAAAACTTTTCTGATGAGTTGCGTGCTGATAAACCAACACTTGCAACATTGAAAGAACTTGATGATGCAATGACTCGTTTATCAACCGTTCGCTCAACGATTGGCGCACGTCAGAATGCACTTGATCGTCAAAAAGCATCTAATCAGGATTTTATTATCAATACGCAAACAGCCCTTTCGCAAATCGAAGATTTAGATTATGCAGGTGCAATTACACAATTAAATTCACAACAAATGTCGCTACAAGCCGCGCAACAGTCGTATGCAAAAGTTCAAGGAATGTCATTATTTAAGTTCTTGTAGTCATCAGGCAAAAAAACGCGCTTATGCTTAACAATTCAGTGCTAGATGCTGTAAGATTCGCGCGGTATTTTGATTGATAATTAGGGAGAAAATAATGGCGAGTATTCTTGCAGTTGATGATTCAGCTTCAATGAGAAAAATGGTGTCGTTCACTTTAAAAACGGCGGGCTACGATGTTGAAGAAGCCGAAGATGGTGTGGATGCGCTTGAAAAAGCTAAAAAGCGAACCTTTGATTGCATCGTCACTGACGTAAATATGCCTAATAAAGATGGCATTACCTTGATTCGTGATTTGCGCCAATTACCGCAATACAAACACGTTCCAATGTTAATGCTCACAACAGAATCGGGCATGGAAAAAAAACAAGAAGGTAAAGCAGCAGGTGCGACGGGCTGGATGGTCAAACCATTTAATCCAGATCAGTTATTAAAAACATTGCTCAAAGTGTTAGGTTAATCAACTTGGCATTTAATTAGTATTTCACTTACAAACAAGAAGGAAAAGAAGATGTCAGTTGATATGAGTCAGTTCCACGATGTGCTATTTGAAGAATGTTTAGAACATTTAGACATTATGAAAAAAGAAATCGAAACCATTGATTACGATGCGTTTGATTTTGAAAAAATGAACACTATTTATCGCGGCGCACACACCATTAAAGGTGGTTGCGCGATGCTCGAATTTAACACCGAGTCAGCTTATGCCAAAGAATTAGAGCATCTTTTCATGGCAATGCGTGACAAAACCAAACAAATCACGCCTGAAAACCTTGCTGTGATGTCAGAGGCGGTTGAATTCTTACGCGCCATGATTGTGACACTACAAGGCAAAGGCACAAACGATGAAGCCAAAGCATTGGCACATTTAGCCAAAACACAGGCAGCCATCGTTTAATCTGAGTTACTCGCGCTGAGAAATCGGCGCGAATCCCCTTAAAAACTAAATTTTCACGCATTAAAATAATTTTAGGTCGTGGTAATTTTAGGCACAGGATTTGCACTGAATGAGTGTAGATTTTTAGGAATGGTTAAATTCTTTTAACCTTAAATTAAGTTTAAATAAATTCAGGCACACACAGGTAAAGTTATGTCTATCGATATGTCACAATTTCATCAAGTCTTCTTTGAAGAGTGTTTCGAAGGCTTGGAAGCGATGGAATCTGGATTGTTGTCGCTCGATATTGGCGACATTGATTCAGAGGTAATCAATACCATTTTCAGAGCAGCGCATTCTATTAAAGGCGGTAGCGGAACGTTCGGATTCACCGTCGTTGCTGAATATACGCACATTATGGAAACCTTGCTCGACGAAATGCGTGATGGACGTAGACAGGTCACAAAACCTGCTGTGGACGTACTTTTAGGTTCAGTCGATTGTTTACGCGAAATGCTCACGTCTATTCAAAATGAAGAAGAGGTGAACATGGCAAGCGCGGCAAAACATCAAGCCGCTTTAGAAATGGAATTACATGGTACAGCAGGCGGTTCTCACGCCCCAGCTCCTGCACATCATGAAGCAGCCGCTCCGACACCTGTAGCCGTTGCCGCTCCAGAGCCTGAAGAGGAAGAAGACGAAATTGAAGAAGAGCAAGGCTGGAAAATTTCATTTTGCCCTTATTTAAGTTTGCTTCGCACAGGCAATGATCCTGTTCGTTTATTTAGAGAAATCAGCGAACTGGGTGAGCTTACCTCTCATGCAACCATTGAAGATGTTGTGCCGTTTGCAGAATTAGATCCCGAAGAATGTAACATCACTTGGGAATTAAAATTAGTCACCGATGCAACTGAAGCCGCAATTAAAGAAATTTTTAGTTGGGTTGAAGATGATTGTGCAATCGAATTTGCCCCATTAGCTAAACCTAAAAAAGCCAAAAAACCAAAAGCTGCCGCTGCGCCAGCCCCTGCACCTGTTGCAGAAGCACCAAAAGTGGAAGAACACGCGCCTGTTGCAGCACCTGCGCCAGCGGCAAAAAAACCACCTGTTGAAGCAGATGCGTCAAAAAATGCCGCACCAAAAGCGTCTAGCTCAATTCGTGTTGATACCGACAAAATCGATACTTTAATTAACATGGTGGGCGAAGTTGTAATTACCCAATCTATGCTGGGTTTGGTGGGTGAAAACTTCACGATGGACAAAGTGGGCTTGCTCAAACGTGGTTTGGCGCAATTAGAACGCCATACCCGTGATTTGCAACAAAGCGTTATGAATATCCGAATGCTGCCAATTAGCTTCGTATTCAGTCGTTTTCCGCGTTTGGTTCACGATATTAGTACCAAATTAGATAAAAAAATCACGCTCAAATTAGTTGGTGAAAATACCGAAGTTGATAAAGCGGTTGTAGAGTTAATCAATGACCCGCTGGTGCATTTGATTCGTAACAGTTTAGATCATGGAATTGAAATGCCAGCTGATCGTATTGCAGCAGGCAAGCCTGAAATGGGAACTATTGAACTCAAGGCTTATCATCGCGGTGGTCATATCGTGATTGAAATTGTCGATGACGGTCGTGGGCTTGATAAAAACAAATTACTTTCTAAAGCTATCGAAAAAGGCTTAGTTGAAGAAACCGCCATTTTGTCTGAAAAACAAATTTTCGAATTGATTTTCATGCCAGGTTTTTCAACTGCGGAGCAATTGACAGATATTTCTGGTCGCGGTGTTGGGATGGACGTTGTACGTCGAAACATTCAATCGCTTGGTGGCAATATCGACATCATTTCTGAACTTGGAAAAGGCACAACCATTGCGATTCATTTACCGTTAACACTCGCTATTTTGGATGGTCAATCAGTTGCTGTGGGCGATGAAACGTACATTGTGCCGTTGGTTTCCATTATCGAATCCATCAACATCACTGAAAAAATGCTCAACAAAGTGGCAGGCAAAGGCGAGACCTTTAAATTACGCAATGAGTATTTACCGATTATTCGTATGCGCGAAATTTTCAATGTGAAATCAGGCGCGGCAACAAAACCAAACGAAGGTGTAATCGTGGTTGTTGAAGGTCAAGGCGCATTGTGCGGCTTCTTGGTTGACGAATTACTGGGGCAACAACAAGTGGTTATTAAATCACTCGAAGCTAACTACCGTCGCGTTGAAGGCGTATCGGGCGCGACGATTTTAGGTGATGGCTCGGTCGCGTTAATTCTCGACGTACCTGGTTTAGTCCGTTTATCGGTTCGTTAATTTTTTCTCACATCAAAACAGAAAATCGTTATGTCACAAGAAAATGAAACACCTGCGGTAGTTGAAGAAGTTGCCGCACAAAAAAGTTCTGATAACACAACCCAGTATTTGAGTTTTGTTTTAGGGAAAGAAGAATACGGCGTAGATATTTTGCGCGTTCAAGAAATTCGCAGTTGGGAACCTGTTTCGCGTGTGCCAAATGTGCCGCCTTATGAAAAAGGCGTGGTGAATTTGCGCGGTGCAATTGTGCCAATTATCGATTTGCGTGAGCGTTTTGCATTAAGCAAAGTTGAATACACGCCCTTGACTGTCGTAGTCGTGTTGCAAACAGGTAGCGGCAATCACACCCGCATTATGGGCGTTGTTGTCGATTCGGTTTCTGACGTGATTAGCGTTGAACGCAATGAAATTCAAGGCGCACCTGATTTTGGTACGAAAGTGAGCAATGAATTTATCAATGGCTTAGTTTCAGTAAGTGAACGTATGGTGATGCTGCTTGATGTGGATAAATTGCTGACGATTGAAAATTTAGAACAAAACGAAAGTTAAATTGTTCACAACCACTTAAATTCACAAAGGACTAACAACCATGAAACAAAATATGCCTGTTACAAATAATGAAGTTGTGATGAAAGCAGGCACAATTTTGGTCACTCGCACGGATTTGAAAGGCATTATCACCTTTGCAAATGACGCTTTTGTTGAATTGAGTGGTTATTCACACGATGAATTAGTAGGTTCTCCACACAACATCGTACGCCATCCTGATATGCCTTCAGCGGTGTTTGAGGAAATGTGGAATACCTTAAAAAAAGGAAATCCTTGGCACAGAACAATTAAAAATCGAACAAAATCAGGGGATTATTACTGGGTTAACGCCAACATCATGCCCGTTTTTGAAAACGCGCAAGTTGTGTCTTATATGTCGGTTCGTCACGTTCCATCGCGTACCGAAATTGAAGAAGCTGAAAAATTGTATCGTGGCGTAAATGCAAACACAGCAGTGCTGCATTCAACGGGTTTTAAAGCGTTCTGTAAAACACTGCAAGAAGTGTCAGTTCCTAAAAAAGTCGCTTTTGCCTCAACCTTATTTATCGCTCCAAATGCGTATTTGTTGTACGACGCATTTAACGCCGCTAATTATGGTTTGGTTGCTGCCGCAGCGTCATCTTCAATTCTTGGCATCGCTGTATTGACAAGCATTACGAGTGATATGAGCAATGCGTTAGAAAAAGCGATTGATAAACTTTATCAACTCAGCGCAAATAAATTTAAAAAACCACTGAATTTACGTCGTGACGATCAATTTGGTGATTTATACCGCGCCATTTACGCGATAGGCGTTAAATTAGGCGACGATTTAGCGCAAGTAAAACAAGCGAATGCCGAATCATTACGCATTATCCGAGGCTTAGAAAATGTGCAATCAAGTGTTTTGATTGCAAATGCGAATTTAGACATTATTTTTGCCAATACCTCAGCGAAAAAGTTATTTTTAGAAGCCGAAGCTGATTTGCAAAAAGCCTTGCCAAACTTTAAATTCAGCAAATTGATTGGCACAAATATCGGCGTGTTTCATAAAGATCCCGCTTATCAAAGAAATTTGCTTGCGAATTTACAAACGTCGGCGACGATTGAATTGGAATTAGCAGGGCATATCATGCAAGTGATTGCAACGCCTGTTATCACAGACAATGGTGAGCGCATTGGCTATGTTTCAGAATGGTTAGACAGAACCTTGGAAGCACAAGTTGAACATGATATTGAAAATTTAGTGAATTCTGTTAAATCGGGTGATTTGAGTGCGCGTATTCATTTAGGCGACAAAGAAGGTTTCACAAAATCATTGTCGATTAACATCAACGAATTAACCGATGTGATTGAAAGCGTCTTTAATGACATCAATCGCGTGATTGCACAAATGGCAAATGGTGATTTGACGAATACTATTCATGCGGATTACCAAGGTATTTACGGGCAATGCAAAGACAATATCAACGATGCGTTGACGAAAATTAGTCAATTGATTGTCCAATTGCGTGAAACAGCAGAATTCGTCAATACTTCGTCACAAGAAATGGCGAGTGGCAATAATGATTTGTCGAACCGCGTTGAAAGACAAGCCTCAAGTCTTGAACAAACTGCTTCGAGCATGAATGCGCTTTCAACAGCAGTGAAAAATAACGCTGAAAATACACAACAAGCGCAAAAAGTGGTGCAAAACGCAACGCAACTCGCCGAAAAAGGCGGTGACGTAGTGCAATCCGCAATTACCGCTATGCAAGAAATTAACGAAAGTAGCAATAAAATTGCTGAGATTATTGGCGTAATTGATGAAATTGCCTTCCAAACTAACTTACTTGCGTTAAATGCGTCGGTTGAAGCGGCTCGTGCAGGCGAACAAGGTCGTGGTTTTTCAGTTGTTGCCACCGAAGTGCGTAATTTAGCGCAACGCAGCGCAAATGCCGCCGCACAAAGTAGCGAATTGATTCAAAACAGCGTCCAAAAAGTACGTTCTGGCACAGCATTTGTTAATGAAACAGGCGCGGCTTTAATGGAAATTGTAGACAGTATTGCGAAAGTGGGCGACATCGTTGGTGAAATCACGACTTCAAGCCATGATCAATCAGCAGGCATTGGGCAAGTAAATCAAAACGTTTCGCAAATGGATGAAATTACCCAACAAAATGCCGCGTTAGCCGAAGAAGCCGCCGCAAGCAGTATGGCAATGCGTGAGCAATCGGCTAAAATGACGCAGTTACTAAATTTCTTTAACGTCGGTGGTAAATCTTCTGTGCGTAATCGCCCCGTCGCATCAAGCCAACCGACTGCTCAAGCAAAGGCTGCCTTCCCCTCTTCATCGCAAAGTAGTCCTAGTTATGATGAATGGGAAGAGTTTTAATTGATAACCGATAAAACAATCTAATCCGCTGGAAACGACAAACCATGACAACTGATGCAAAAACAAAACAAATTGAGCAATTTTTAACCTTTGAACTCGCTAACGAAGTGTATGGCGTTGAAATTTTAAAAGTGCAAGAAATCAGAGGTTGGGAAGCGGTGCGCGTGATTCCTAATGCACCTTCGTTTATTAAAGGTGTTTTGAATTTGCGTGGCTCGGTCATTCCAATTGTTGATTTGCGCGAACGCTTTTCGCTTGAACAAGCTGAATATACCCATAAAACCGTCGTCATCGTGTTGTGCATCAAGCATCATCGCACTGACACGTTTGTCATGGGCATTGTGGCGGACGCTGTTTCAGACGTACTCGATATTAAAACGGGTGAAATTAAAAAAGCCCCCAATTTTGGCTCACAACTCGATACTCGTTATATGCGTGGAATGCACGTTTATAAACAAAATATGATTATGCTCCTAGACGTTGATAAATTGCTCAATCCCGATGAAGTTGACGCGATGGACGACACTGTTTCTTCTAATTTTGACGAATTGCAATAATGACCAGATTAGTCGCCATTATTAACCAAAAGGGCGGCGTGGGTAAAACCACGACAACGACAAATTTATGTCATGCGCTGGCTGAATTAGGTAAAAAAGTCACGGTCATCGATTTTGACCCGCAAGGTCATTTAGCGGTTTCATTTGGCATCATTTCGAACAATACCAGCGGTATTGATGCAGCGATGCTAAAAGAAAAAACCGTTGATGAACAAGTCGTTCATGTGCGTGACAATTTGCAGTTAATTTCAGCAGGTTCGCGCTTAAAAGAAGTTGAGCAAATGAGTAGCACAGGTTCACCTCGTGGCGTAATGTTGCGTGACGCATTGAAAGGTCAGCTTGCAGATCAAGATTTTGTGTTCATTGATTGCCCGCCGTCTTCTGGCTTACTTGTTGCGAATGCGTTAATTGCAACCCGTGAACTTTTAGTTCCGATGGCAAGTGACTTTTTAGCGTTGCAAGGCTTGTCGCATCTGATGGGAACCGTCAAACGCTTTGAAGGGGCGTTGAAACGAAAATATAAAATTTCAGTGGTTATTTCGCGTTATATGTCAACGCGCCGCATTTCGTCACAAGTGTTGAACATTTTACTGTCGCATTTTCCCAATGAAATTTTGGCGACCGTGATTCGTGAAACGGCGTTGCTTGCTGAATGTCCAAGTTTTGGACAAACCATTTTGGAATATAGTCCGAAAAGCCGTTCGGCAAGGGATTTCCGTAATCTTGCGAACGATTTTCTTGAAAATAGGGTAATGACAAATGACAACAAATAATTTAATTGGTTACGATCCTTTGGCGTGGATGGATGGAGCTGAACTCGAAGAAGAAACGCCTGAGCCTGTTGCCGAACCTGCAAAAAAAGCCACTAAATCGAGAGCAAAAGCAAAAGTCACACCTGTTGAAGTTGTTGAAGAGCCGATTGCACAAGAACCTGTCATTGCGGCAGATACTGTTGAAGAAAACGAAACAGAAGAATCTCTTGAGGTTGAAGTCAAAATTGACGAAGAAGGCGACGTTGAAATTACCGTCGAAGCCAGTGCCGACGATGAAGTAAGTGTTGAAGTTTCAATTGAAGAAAACGAAGACGACGTAATTGAATCAGTCGTTCAAGAAGTCGTAGAGCAACTTGAAGAGCCTGCGGCAATTGAAGAGATACCTGTTCAAGAAGAAATAGCAGAACAAATTGAAGAATCAGAGGCAATTGCAGAAATGCCTGCTCACGAAGAGGAAGTTGCAATGGCAGAAGAAATCGTTGAAGAAGCCCCTGTTGAATCGTTAGCAGAACCACATATCGATTTAGAACCCGAATCGACGATTAAAAATGTGGCACAGCTTTACAGCACGGTTAAAAATTCACTTGCCGCGCATGATGTAATTGAAATTAACGCTGCTGATGTGACAACCATTGATACTGCAACGTTGCAATTATTGGTTTCACTCAAAAAAGATGCCCCCAATTTAGGCAAAACCGTTGATATTATTTATCCGTCAGAACGCTTTATTGAATCAGCGAAATTGCTTGGCTTACTTGAAATTCTAGGCGTTTAATGCAATTTAACTTTTGAATCGACAAGGACGCGGCGAAAAAATGGCAATCGTAGAAAAAGAGCGCGAATTTAAATTCACCGTTGAAGATTTCAATGTACTACGCAAAATGTCAAACGAACATTCTGGGATTCAAGTTCCCGATGAGCGGTTTGATATGTTTTATTCGCGACTTTCAAAACGCGTTAGAAGACTCGGCTTAAATGATTTCAAAGAGTATTGCGCTTATTTGCATAATCATCATGACGATGAATTTACCGAGTTTATTAACGCAATTACCACGAATTTAACGTCGTTTTTTCGTGAGCAACACCATTTTGATTATTTGAAAAACGTGGTTGTACCAGAGTTATTGCAGCGAAATAGAAATACCAAAGAAATTAGTATTTGGTCAGCTGGTTGCTCAACAGGCGAAGAACCTTATTCTATTGCAATAACCTTGCTTGAATCCGTGCCGAAAGACTGGACAGTGAAAATTTTAGCAACGGATTTAGATACTAACGTTTTACACACGGCATCAACAGGTATTTATACCGAAGATAGAATTACAGATTTGCCCACAGAAATTCTAAAACGTTGGTTTTTAAAGAGTAAAAGTTCGCCGAATCACGTTAAGGTCAAACCTGAATTGCAGGAAATCATTACATTTAAGCAATTAAATTTAATGCAAGAATTTCCAATGAAAACACCGTTTGATGTGATTTTTTGTCGTAATGTACTCATTTATTTTGACCGCGAAACAAAAGCCTCGCTGGCAAAACGATATGCTAAACTGCTCCACAGTAAATCTTGGTTATTTATTGGGCATTCAGAGTCATTGAATCAAATTTGCAATGAATTTGAATTAGTAACAACAACTACATATCGAAAAAATACTTAAAACGTAATGAGTAATGAAATTGGTAGACCCTCCGTTCGAGGATTTGATCACGTCAACCGTTATTTAGACAGAGATCATGGCATTATTGCTGCAAAAATTTTACCTGGCGAGTATTACGTCACCTTAGAAAATGAATTGATTACCACCGTTTTGGGTTCATGTATTTCGGCGTGTATTCGCGATAAAGAACTAGGTATTGGCGGCATGAATCATTTTATGTTGCCCGAAACAACTGAGCAAAAAATGCAGCAAGGCAGTGATGCAATGATTGGCAACGCGACGCGCTATGGCAATTATGCAATGGAACATTTGATCAACACTATTTTAACAAATGGTGGCAAACGTAAAAATTTAGAAGTGAAGGTTTTTGGTGGTGGCAAGATTATTCCCACATTGAGTGATGTTGGTGAGCGTAATGTCCAATTTGTATTGGATTATATTGACCAAGAAGGATTAGCGTTAGTGTCAAAAGATTTAGGTGATATTTACCCGCGTAAAGTCATTTATTTTCCGAAAACGGGCAAAGTGGGGATGAAAAAAATCCAAGATTTGCATAACGACACCATCGCTCAACGTGAACGTCAATACTCGACGAATATCAAAACGTTGCCTGTTGAAGGTGATGTTGAGTTGTTTTAATTAAAACACGATTAAAAATCCCCATTTTTAGAGCCGCGTATGAATAAAATTCGAGTTTTAATTGTTGACGACTCATTGTTAATCCGAAAATTGTTAACAAGTATATTAAGCACAGCCCCTGATATTGAAGTAGTTGGTGCAGCTGAAGACGCATTAGTTGCCCGCGACATGATTAAACAGCTTAATCCTGACGTTTTGACACTCGATATTGAAATGCCACGCATGGATGGCATTACTTTTTTACGGAATTTAATGCGTTTGCGTCCGATGCCCGTTGTCATGATTTCGACGCTAACAGAACACGGTGCAGAAGTTACGCTTGATGCTTTAGCCATTGGAGCGGTTGATTTTGTACCTAAACCCAAAATTAACGCAGAAAATACGTTAGAAGATTATTCCGAAGACATTATTTCTAAAGTTCGTGCAGCGGCGAAAACAAACGTCACCTCGTTTGTACCAAGAGAAACGCCTAATGTTGTGAAAGTAGCCCCCATTAGTAATGTAAAACCGAAAACAAACTTTACGAAACTGATTGTTTTAGGTGCATCAACAGGTGGTACAGAAGCGATTAAAGTTGTCATGAAATCCATGCCAGCAGATTGTCCGCCAATTTTGATTACACAGCATTTACCTGCCGCGTTTAGTCAATCTTTCGTGGAACATATTGATTCTGTGACACAAATGAGCGCGAGTATTCCTGTTCATGGACAAGTTGTTGAATGGGGAAACATTTACCTCGCACCTGGTGGATTACAAATGGGCGTGAAGCGCATGAATAATCAATATGTAATTCATATCGACGATTCAGAGCCTGTTAATCGCCATAAACCATCGGTTGATGTGCTTTTTCATGCCGCCGCAAAATGTGCGGGAGAAAATACGGTATGCGTTTTGCTTACAGGAATGGGAGCAGATGGTGCAGTCGGTATGCAAGCATTAAAAGAAGCAGGCGCAAAGACGATTGTGCAAGACGAAGCCTCAAGTGTTGTGTGGGGAATGCCAGGTGCGGCATTTAAATTAGGCTGTGCGGATTACGTTGTTCCGCTAGACGATATTGCCGCTAAAATTTTGACACTGGTTAAAACGCTGCGCTAAAAACTGCTGGATTTTACGAATTATTTTTCAGGCGAAAGAAACATTATGAACAGTCAGACAAAATCACAATTTATTGCGGTGGCTTCGATTACCTCCGAGCTAAGTGCCGTTATGGTCGTGGCAAAAGAGATTTCTTTAGCCGCCGCGAATGCGAAAGCGATTGCGTTTCGTGCAGGTGATAAAGCAAAAGGTTTTCAACCGATTACCGATTTTATTAACGAACTTGCCAAAGAAACCATTGAATTGGTTACAAATATCAACGTGTATGCGTTGTTGTTGTATCGCTTAACCGTGAACGAATACCGAAGAACCGCCGCGTACAATCGTTTTGAGCAAGTGGCAAAACTTGCAACGGGCGCACGTTACGCGGATTCAATGCAAGAGCCGATTACCGAAGCGCGTACCATTATGCAAGATTGCCAACGTCAGTTTAAACGTGATGTCACGCAATTATTAGGACAACTCGAAGCGGTGATGCACCACGCAAGAGCAGCTCGCGTTATCGCAGCGAACTCGCGTATTGAAGCCTCACAAGCGGGTGAGTATTTGCAAAGTTTGCAAGCGGTTGCTGAAAGCGTCGATAAAGCCGCGCACACCATTCATGATAATGTGCAACGTTGCCGAATCGCATTATCCATTTATCGCAATAGTTAATAGTTAAGAGGAGCATTATCTTCATGAAAATGACCAAAATTTACGAGGGAGCGCATCAATGGGTGATGTTTGGGCGCGACGAAAATAAACCTGAAAACATTATTGATAGTAATCAATACATTGTTCGCACCGCGAATAAATGTTTATTGCTCGAACCAGGTGGCACAGAATTGTTTGCGCCAATGATGGCAGCCGTTTTGCACCACGCACCAGTTGAGCAAATTACCGATTTATTCGCTTCACACCAAGATCCTGACGTAATTTCATCGCTTGGTTTGTGGGATCAAGCCTTATCGAATGCACGTTTGCACGCCCCTGCCCTTTGGGAAGGTTATATTCGCCATTTCGGCTGCGAATCAATCGAATATGTGCCGATTCCAGATAATGGCGAAACGATTAAAATTGAATCTGTTGAATTGCAAGTTATTCCTGCCCATTATTTGCACTCACCTTGTGGTTTTCATGTCTATGATCCACAAGCAAAAATTTTAATGAGTGGTAGTGTTGGTTCAGCCTTTGAGGCTCCTGGTGCGCCAGTATTTGTTGAACGTTTCGATGTTCACGTTGAAAAAATGCGTTATTACCATCAACGCATGATGCCTTCAAATCAAGCTAAACGTGCTTGGGTTGATCGCGTAAGAAATTTAGATATTGATATTTTAGCTCCGCAACATGGTCGGATGTTTAAAGGTGATGATGTGAAACGATTCTTGGATTGGTTTGATTCATTACAAGTTGGTACAGGTGTTTAGTTGTTAAGTTGTAAGAAGTAAAAAACTCTGGTGTTTTGTTAGAAAAAAGTGGGGAAAGACCGCCTGATGA
>JAQTXN010000031.1 GCA_028688755.1 Methylococcales bacterium
AATCGTACAAAGGAACGACCAGCCAAAAAGGCTGCCCAAGCAACACCACCATAATGATGTTAGCCTCCCTAAATTTGAGGAAGCCAAAAAATGATAGGCACAAAAAAACCGCTAATGATTGCGGCGTGTTATCGCCTTTGTAATTCGAGCTGCTAAACCCGACCTCGATGCTTCGAGGTGCTGTCATTTTCGTTGGTGTGGTGGTTTTGGTCAAGTGCATTTTTGAAGTTGATGCGCTCATGTTTAGCATGAGTTGAGCAAAATCTCGGATCTTGTTAAGCATGATTCGATACTCCCGTCGCGCCAACACTGAAAACTTTAGCAAGTTTGGTTAAACCTTTGGGCGTAATGCGTACTTGTTCTGAAATTCTCTCTGTACCATTCGGCAGCAAAATTGAATGGACTTTATGCGTCAAATAACCGCGTTGGTCTTTGTCATGATAGCCAAGCCAATTTTTACTACCAGCACGCCGATATATCCAACCATTAGCCTTTAACCATGAAAATAATCTGTCGCGTTGAATACCTAACGCTTTTGCTGATTCGGTAACATTAAAACTGCCTTCTGCTTCTGATAATCGCGCCAACGCCGCCACTTTTGGTGCTTGTTCTGCAATTACTTCGTCTTGTTCGATTATCCGTTTAGCATAATTTGTTGCAAGCTGGAGCATTGCAGCCGCGTCTGAAAATAATTCCATCGGGTCAATTGGTTTTGCCGCCTGCTGTTCCAATTCCGCCATTCGGTCATAAACGGCTGCCTGCACTTTGTAGTTTTCTGACATCACCATCAAGTGTGTTTCGCGTTTTGGTAGGTAATAACAGGGGTTTTGCTTTCCATTTGACGCTTTGTAGTAGCCCTGAAAATTTAGGGCTACTACTGAACCCAGCACCGTTACAACCTTTGCCGTGAAATTGTCATGACGCAATTCTGCCGCACCTTCTTCACGCATATCGTTAATGATTTTCACGATTTCGACTGACGACATCGTTTGCTGATTTTGAATTGATAAGTTGTTCATTACTTCGCTCCTGATTCAATCCAAGCAAAGTATTTCGCTTCGTCGATGAGAATCTTGCGCCCCATGCGGACAATCGCGCCACTGGCTTTAAGTCCATTGGTTTCTTCGTTAAAGATTTGGAAACGTAAGCCGCCTTTCGTGAACGCTGGGTACTTAGTTGGGAATTGTGCAACGGTCGAATAAATCGGTGCTTTGGGTTCTTTTGTTACTTCTGGAAATGACATGGTTTTTAACCTCTTAAAATTTACCTTCACGACTTGTGAAGGATTGAGAGGTATTGTCTTGAATTGCCGCTTTATTTAATTTTCAACTACTTTACTAAAACAGTTGAAAACAAAATAAATTATCCGTTTGCTTTTTTATTTCGCCAGCTAGCGGCTCTGCAACTAGCATTACAGAATTTTGAATCTCTACGTTTTTGTTGAAATTCGTTGCCGCAATGATTGCATTTTGAGGTTTCTTTTTTGATTTTTTTCGTGTGATATTTAATGAAAATTTCACATGAAGTTGAGCAATAATTTTTCCTTTTATTGCTTCTGAACGTAACGCCACAACTATCACAAATTTTGTCGATATAAATTTTCATCCACCATTGCAAATTTTCAAGCTCTTTAGCGTGACTAATACAAGCTGGAAGGCTCTGTATTTTATTTCTGGTAAATTCATCGAGCGGATAGACTTTATCGATTAAAGGCGAATGGCAGACGAAACAATGACCACTATGTTTTTGAAAGTGTTTAATTGCATCATCATCTGCATTCGGTTCTTGAATGTATTTTTTTGCGTAATACTTGTTGAGTAATCGCTCACTAATTCCAACCCTGTCTCTTTTCATTGCCATATCGATAAAAAATTATTGAATGGTTCAATTATATTGAAAAGATATAAGTTTTTGCCTTCTATTAAGTTTTGTTGGTGTGATTTGCTGGGGATTTGACTTTTGAAGGTATTTGACGATAATTGCGCCGTGGATTGCGGATTCGCGGTCGGCACTTAGCCTCGATGGAACCATCGGGGCTTTTTGTTTTCTAGGGAAATTTCTTTAAACCATATCCTAAAAAATCACCACTACCATTGCAGTAGAATTTTGATTTTAAAACATCGAATGCGCGATTATCTTGTTCGGGTTTAATGATGCTTAAACCGACTGGACGCGCCACTAAATCAGCAAATTGCAAACCTGCCGAATTGCTCTTTTTGTCGGCAAAAATGATGTCAAACGGATAGGTGTGACGATGAAAATTAGCACCATCACAAATACGTCTAAATTCCAGCTCTAATTCTTCATCTTCGGATTTACCGCGTTTTTCTACTACGATGTGTGTTTTGCTTTGGTGGGATTGCTTACTTTGCAAAAAATTGAATACTCGCTCTAAACAAAAGCCAAGTGCAATGTGATAAGGGTTATCAACTTTGTGATAGCGTTGCACATAATCATCTTTTTTGATGACAGTTGTTATCAGTGTGAATTCACTTGTTTCAATGATGTCCGTTAATTCATTTAAAAAATTTGTTTTTAGTTCCTTAGATTTTAAGCAACTAAAATCGCCACGATCTCTACGAATATCGGTCTCATGCAAAATAACTTGGTCATGTCCAAAATGCTTAAATTTAAATGCCTGCAATGTTGGCGCGACCTGTAAGTAATTCTCTTTTTTGAAAATGCAAAATGCCAATACAAACACAGGGTAATTTGCATCTAAGCTAACAAGCCCGTGGTCGCCGCTTTCATCAACGTAGATAATGTAGTCTGAGAAGTTCGTCATTTATTGAATAACCTTAATCATGCCACACCTCCAAAAATCTTATGATTCATGGATGCCACGACATTGCTAACGTGACCGTCCGACAAATGCGCGTAACGCTTCACCATCGAAAGAGTTTTGTGTCCTAAGACTTCGGCAATTTCGGCGAGTGACGCGCCATCCATTGCAAGATATGAAGCGGTGCAATGTCTTAAATCGTGCCAGTGGAAATCCTCAATTTCAGCTTTCTTGAGCGCATTAAGCCATGACTTTTTAAGGTCAATGGGTTGTTGTGGTTTGGTAGGGGAAGGGAACAATAAGGGCGTGTCGATGCGTATAATTTTTGCATAATCGCGTAACAACTCCAAACCTAAACCTGATAATGGTACGCGCCGACGCTCGCCATTTTTAGTTTCGTGCAATATCGCAACGCCATTTTTTAAATCAACGTCGCGCCACTGCAAGCCCATTAGTTCGCCTTGACGCATTCCTGTTGCTAATGCCAATACAACGCAAACGTAGAGCATTTTGTTTGGTGATTCTTTACACGCAGCTAATAGTTTGGCGCGTTCATTATCATCAAGGAATCTGACGCGACCTGACGGCTGTTGTGGTGTGGTTACTTTTAAAATTGGATTGTCAGTAATCCAGCCATATTTTTTGACTGCAATTGAAAATGCGTGAGATAAGTTTTTGAGGTATTTCGTTGCCGTCGCGTTGCTTTGCGTCATTGCGTCTAAGTGTTCGCTAATCAATTGCGGCGTAACATCAGCCAAAACTAAATAGCCTATTTTTTCATTCCACCAGCCTAATTTTTGAACGCGCTCTTTTTGTTCACGTTCGCTGTAGGTTCTATCTTTATTGTTGGGTAGGTATTCGGTGCAATAGCGATTTATCAAATCGGCTACTGTGTGTTTTTTAGCTTCTACGGTTTTGAAATGGCGACCTTCGCGGATTGCTGATTCTGTGTCTTGAACCCACTTTTTAGCATCAGTTAAACGTTTGAAGGTGGCGCGTTGTGGTGGATAGCCTTTTAATCGAATGTCACAGGTAAATCGTTTTGTGCCGTCTTTGGCTAGACGTTCTTTGATGTTTGCCATATTACCTCCAGTTGGTAAGCAAGTGGCATTTTGATATGATGCTGTTCATTGCTTAACCCGCATTGTTAAGTGAAATTTGTGAAGGCTTTTGACGTTGGTAGCGTTGAAAGCCTTTTTTTATATGGCGTGCAGTATAAATATATGTCGCAATTTTGTCGCACTCAATCACAAATAACGGTAACAAATAGCAATAACTGACAATGAGGTTATTTTACGAATATATTGAATTTGCTGGATTTATTTATTGTGGTGTGTTGTGAATTATTAGCATTTTTACGGTAACCCGCCCTTTTAATGCGATGGTCGCGCGTTCGAATCGCGCACGACCCACCAAATAAATCAAGGGCTTAGGTTAATAACCAAGTCCTTTTTTTATGCCTGTTAAAAAAATGTCCCAATTTTGTCCCATTTCAAAATAAAACACCGCAACAGATGGCGATATAACAAACGCCCATTACACGGTTAAGAGTTTAAAAATAAATGAAAATTGAACAAGACCCGATTCACTGGAAATTAAACTACAACTTAAACATTGAAGATATTGATTTTCAGCATCATTTTTTTGCGAATCTTATTAACCGATTATCAAAGGAATTGTATTCATCCGAACAGGTAGAATATCAGTCTGCATTGATTGCAGAGCTGAATGCTTATGCTATTTTTCATTTTATCAGCGAAGAAAATATGATGTTTCGAGTTGACTATCCCAACCTTGAAGAACATAAACAACATCACCTCGCGTTGATTGAACAGCTTTCTAACGAGGGAAATATGTTTAGATTGCATCCATCAAAAGACAAAGCAGAGAAAATTATTGATTTTTTAGTGCATTGGTTTTTGAATCACACGCTACACGAAGATAAATTATTCGCTGATTATCTACACTCTAAATCGATTGACTAGTTTTGCTTGAACGTTACATCCCCAGAAATCAAAGCCTTCAACCGTGCAAAACTGGGTAGATTATTTTTCCCTAATCGACCCAGCAGGAATTAAATGAAAGTTAATCAATTAACTTAAATTCACTTTTAGGTGCGCCACAAATTGGACATGACCAATCAGCAGGAATGTCCTCCCAACGTGTACCAGCAGGAATACCGCTATCAGAATCGCCTTGCGCTTCATCGTAGATATGTCCACATGCAGTGCAACGATATTTTTTAAAATCTGTCATAATTTCCCCTACACAAATGTGATAAGTAAATGCCATGCGGCGTTTGATTATAACGCTGTCCAAAAATGTCATCATTTATTTTGATTGGGATGATTGATATTGAACCAAATTTAATTTGGTGTAATCTTCCTCGCAGGAATGTGAATTTTAATTTAATCAACAAAAGGTGAAAAAATGTTAAGTAAAAAAATTATATTATTGGGAATGTTGATAATGCCTGTTGCTGCATTTGCCGATGAAGTGGCTATTACAACATCTGCGGAAAGCCAACAACAGCCGAATTTATATGATTTGAAAAACGGAAGCCTACAAGTCAATTATTCTACGAGCGGTATAGATGGAAAGCCGCATTTTTCCTATATAAAAAACAAAGTGCATCTTAGCTTTTCAGGTGATGAAATTAGAACGGCCGAAACAGATTTAGGTACGGTCGTGAGCGTAACCACTACGATGACTGTCGATTCGGGTTCAACATCATTTTCCGTTTTAATTCCTAAAATAAATTTGGATAGTACAAAAAAATCAACGGTCAAAACGCAAGGAATTGAAACGAAACATACGTTTTCTATGATTCCTACCTTTAATAAAGGACAAGTGGATACTTATAAAGTCATTAGCCTGACGGGTAAAGCATCATTTGTTATGTTCTAACAGACTTGAACTCATAAAAAATAAAGCCTCGCTTATTGAGGCTTTTTTGTGTCCATCGAAAAATCGCTTAATAACTTAAATTTGCATTTTCAAAATCTCAACGTTTTCAACATGGCTTTCAAATGAACGGGGTTTTGCAATGCTTTCATTTCACGTTCGATGTCTTTAATCGATTTTTTTAATTCTCGAACATTATAAGAGAGAGATTTTAAAACATCGTCTGGCGTTAACTTGATGTGAGATGGCGCATTGAGCATCGTGCGAAATGGATATTCCATATCGTTAATTTCTTGCATCAACTCATTGAGTTGTTCTTGCAGAATTTTGTTGAAATGCTTCAGTTTATCTTCTGCAATTGTGTTTAATTTTGTCTGGTCAATTTGTTCAATTTCGAGTTGCAGAGCGAATAATTGCAACAAATCCTTTTTGCTATAGGCTTCATTTACACGTTGCATCAATTTCGTTTTCCGCTCACGTTCGATTTCATCGGGTTCGCGGTCAGGATGTAAAACGGCGACTAATTTACGAAATACTTCCTGAATAGATTTACTTGCGTTTTGCGCTTCTTCTTTTTCACGCGCTTCGTTTTCAAGTTGTTTAGCCGTTTTTTTCCGTGATGTACGTTTTGATGCTTGGTGCAACGCGCTTTCACGTTGGGCATTTATTCTCTGTTGCAACGCTTCACGCATTTGTTCAGATGAACTGAAATCCGCATCATCGAATTCCATGCCAAACATGTCTTCCATCATGGATTTCATGGCACTGGTCACATTCGCGTCTATTTCTTCAGCTTCAGCATCGAAATCTGTGTCGTTGTACCGATTGTAAATTTCTTTCAGTTCATTCATTCCCTGTTGAATTAAATCAAATGCCAAATCACTAATCAGGGCTTTTAGCTTGGCTTTATCGTTTTTTTTGAAAAAGCTGTCGCCGTGCGCTCGGTCAAGCAAATGCAGCATTTCAGCGCGAGTTTGATTAAATGAATCTACTAACGGCTGGTATTCACCATGAACTCGTTGTGAAATTTTTGATTTGGAATTTTCCCAGTCAACCAAAATCTTTTTTTGTGCGTCGATTTTTTTAATCAGATTGTTGAATGTTTTCTGTGATTTCGACAGAACTGTTTTTTCTACTTCGTGCTTGATATGAACAATGTTGGTCATGGTTTTATGTAGATTTTTTAACGTCGTAATCGAATGAGGTGTGGCACGTTACGCAGCATGGATTTTTCCGTAATTTCAAGGTATTAAATTCCATCGTCAGCCCATCAATCACCAGCAAGCGACCAATCAATGTTTCGCCAATTCCAACAATCAATTTAATGGCTTCTAACGCTTGAATGCTGCCAACAATTCCGACAATTGGCGAAATTACGCCATTCGTTGAACACGTTTGTAATTCTTCACCATCACTTTGATAAAGGCAGTTGTAACACGGGCTGTCATTTTTGCTCGGCGTAAAAACCGAAACTTGTCCTTCAAAACGAATTGCCGCACCTGAAACTAACGGCGTTTGAGTTTTCACACATGCAGAATTTATCGCAAATCGCGTTTTAAAATTATCGCTACAATCCAAAACCACATCCGCATTTTTTACTTCATTTTCAAGTGTTTCACCCTCAAGTTTTGCTTTCACAGCGGTGACTTTCACATCGGGATTTAAATTTTTTACGGTTTCAAGGGTTGAAATGACTTTTGCCGTCCCTATATCTGCCGTGTAATGAGCAATTTGCCGTTGCAAATTGGAAAGTTCGACATTGTCATCGTCATAAATTACCAAATGACCGACACCCGCCGCTGCAAGATACATCGCAACGGGTGAACCTAATCCGCCAGCTCCGACAATTAAGACTTTGGCACCTTGCAATTTAAGTTGTCCTTCAATGTCTATTTGCGGAAGCATGATTTGACGGCTGTAACGGAGAAGTTGATTATCGTTCATGGGTAAATTAGGCAATGAAAAATGAAGCGCGATAATGCCAAAGAACAACGCAAAGTGCAAAGTCGTTCCCCGTTTGAACGATATAACCCTTAACCCATTTTTATTTTTTAATCAGGAGTTCCACATGAAAATTACCCCATTACACGACCGCGTTATCGTTAAACGTGTTGCAGAAGAAACTACCACCGCTGGCGGTATCGTTTTACCAGGTTCTGCGGCTGAAAAACCAAGCCAAGGCGAAGTGTTAGCAATCGGTGCAGGCAAAGTTTTGGACAACGGTTCAATCCACCCAATGCACGTTAAAGTCGGCGACAAAGTGTTATTCGGCAAATACTCAGGCAACGAAGTGAAAATCGACGGCGAAGACGTTATCGTGATGCGTGAAGACGACATCATGGCGATTTTAGGTTAATTCTTTTTAAACAAACATTCTCAATAAACAAAGGTATTAAACATGGCAGCAAAAGACGTTTTATTCGGTGATGACGCTCGCGTTCGTATGGCGCGTGGTGTAAACATTTTAGCCAACGCAGTAAAAGTGACTTTAGGCCCAAAAGGTCGTAACGCGATTTTAGACAAAAGTTTCGGCGCACCAACGATTACTAAAGACGGTGTATCGGTTGCAAAAGAAATCGAATTAAAAGACAAATTCGAAAACATGGGCGCACAAATGGTGAAAGAAGTTTCATCAAAAACGTCTGACGTTGCGGGTGACGGTACAACGACGGCGACTGTTTTAGCGCAAGCGATTGTGAACGAAGGTTTAAAAGCGGTTGCCGCTGGCATGAATCCAATGGATTTAAAACGCGGTATCGATTTAGCTTGCACGAAAGCGGTTGAATCAATCGTGGCATCTGCTACACCTTGCGTAGACAACAAAGCGATTGCTCAAGTCGGCACAATCTCTGCGAACTCTGACGAATCTGTTGGTCAAATCATTGCCGAAGCAATGGAAAAAGTCGGCAAAGAAGGCGTTATCACGGTTGAAGAAGGTTCAGGTTTGGACAATTCTTTGGACGTAGTTGAAGGGATGCAATTCGACCGTGGTTATTTGTCGCCTTATTTCATCAACAAACAAGACAGCATGAGCGTCGAATTAGACGACCCAATGATTTTGATTTATGACAAAAAAATCTCAAACATTCGTGACATGTTGCCAGTGTTGGAAGGCGTTGCAAAAGCTGGTCGTCCATTATTGATTATCGCGGAAGACGTTGAAGGCGAAGCGTTAGCAACGTTGGTTGTAAATACGATTCGTGGCATCGTGAAAGTTGCAGCGGTTAAAGCACCAGGTTTCGGCGACCGTCGTAAAGCAATGTTAGAAGACATCGCAGTTTTAACAAACGGTACGGTGATTTCAGAAGAAATCGGTTTGAGTTTGGAAAAAGCAGAACTCGCACAATTAGGTACTGCAAAACGTGTTCAAATCACCAAAGACAACACCACCATCATTGACGGTTACGGTTCAGAAGACGCAATCAAAGCGCGTGTTGCTCAAATCCGCGCACAAGCTGAAGAATCAACCTCTGATTACGACAAAGAAAAATTGCAAGAACGTTTAGCGAAATTAGCAGGCGGCGTTGCGGTTATCAAAGTCGGCGCGGCAACTGAAATCGAAATGAAAGAGAAAAAAGCTCGCGTTGAAGATGCGTTGCATTCAACTCGTGCGGCGGTTGAAGAAGGCGTTGTGGCTGGCGGCGGTACAGCGTTGGTTCGTGCGTTGGCGGCAATTAAAGATTTACAAGGCATCAATCACGACCAAACTGTTGGCGTGAACATTTTGCGTCGTGCGATGGAAGAGCCTTTGCGTCAAATCGTTTCGAATGCTGGTGATGAACCTTCGGTTGTGTTCAACGAAGTTCAAAAAGGCAGCGGCAACTTCGGTTACAACGCGGCAACAGGTCAATATGGCGACATGATTGAAATGGGAATTTTAGACCCTGCAAAAGTTACTCGTACGGCGTTGCAAAATGCGGCTTCTGTGGCGGGTTTGATGCTCACCACCGAAGTGATGATTGCTGACGCGCCTAGCGATGACAAAGGTCATGGTATGCCTGATATGGGTGGCATGGGCGGAATGGGGGGGGTGGGCGGCATGATGTAATCGCCGTTCAAAAAGTCTTTTTTGGCTTTTCACTTTTCATAAAAGCCTCGGTTGTTTTTTTAAAAGCAATCGGGGCTTTTTTAATGACATCACCAAACAAAAAGAGGTAGATTTTAATGGGATTGGCAAATTGGTTTGAAAGTTTTTGTTCTAACATTCAGGTGCAAGATGGTGGAACTATTTCCTCTCGTTACAAAAATATAACGAAACGTCTCAACACGGATTTTTGGAATACAAACTCCGATATATCACATAGCTTATATGTTGGTTCATATGGGAGAAATACCGCCATTCATGGTTTTAGTGACTTAGATATGATTTTCCAATTACCTTATGAACTTTACGAAAGATACAACAATTATTCTGGAAATGGACAATCTGCTTTATTACAAGTAATTAAACAATCGATAGAAAAAACATATTCTAATACAAGCATTAAAGGTGATGGGCAAGTGGTTGTGGTTTCATTTGCCGATGGAATAATGTTTGAAATTGTTCCTGTTTTTGTTAATGGCGATGATAGTTTCACTTATCCTGATTCTAATAATGGTGGTACTTGGAAAAAAACTAATCCAAAGCCAGAAATTAAAGCTATTAGAGATTTAAATAATGAATGTAATAAAAATCTTGTCCGATTAAGCAGAATGGCGAGAAATTGGAAAAATCAATGGAGTGTTCCTATTGGTGGATTGTTAATTGACACTCTTGCTTATCAGTTCCTTAGTAAATGGGAACATAAAAATGAATCCTTTTTTTACTATGATTTTATGAGTAGGGATTTTTTTAAATGGATGTCGGAACAAAATTTAGAGCAAGAATATTGGAAAGCTCCTGGTAGTAACCAATATGTATATGGTAAAGGTGCTTTTCAACATAAGGCAAAACGTTGCTATAACATTTCATTAGAAGCAATCGAATATGAAACAGCAGACCCCAAACAAGAATGGTCAGCAAAACAAAAATGGAGGGAAATTTATGGATCAAACTTCCCAACTTGAGATTTTAGAAGCCCAAATTAGAGAGTGTTATGGACGAATCGTTTGGACGCATAAAACACAAGAAAAATGTGCTGACATTCTGAACAGTCGTAATGATTGGATTAAATTGTGGCAAATTATTCTTTCAGCAATAACTACTTCGGGTATTTCTTTTTCAGTTTTTGCTAATAATAAATGTGCAGGAATCATTTCCGTTTTAATTTCGTTTGTTTTAGTGATTCTAAACACACTTGTAAAAAAATATGATTTGGGTGGAATGGCACAAAAACACGCGGATGCTGCTGCATCCATTTGGAATATCCGTGAAAGTTACTTATCTTTACTAACAGACATTCGCGCTGAAATGTTAAGTTGTGACGAAATTCGTAAAATACGGGATAAATTACAAATCGATTTACATAAATTATACAAAGGCTCTCCGCGAACGATTACCAAGGCATATACTGAAGCATCTAAGGCTCTTAAAAAAATGGAGGAAATGACTTTTAGCGATGAAGAAATTGATAATTTTCTTCCAAAATCTTTAAGGAAGGTACAGTAAAACCGCCAGCATGTTGATGTTATGCTCTAAAAGAAGCCCTGATTGCATCACGCCGTCGGGGCTTTTTGTTAAATATGCAGATTGCTTCATTTCCCCATAAAATGTAGACTATAAGTCTAAAAATAATTAAATGAAAATAAATGAAAGCAATTAGCCTTTTTTCTTGCGGCGGTATTGGTGATTTAGCGGTTAGTCATGCTGGTTTTGATATTTTGGTCGCAAATGAATTACTCGAAGACCGCGCCGAAGTATTCAAACACAATCACCCAAGCACACAAATGATTGTCGGTGACATTTGTGATAAAAAACTCGAAATTCTCAACGCGACGAAAAACTTACTCAATGGACAAAAATTAGATTTAGTTTTTGCTACGCCGCCGTGTCAAGGCATGTCTAAAAACGGGCGTGGTTATTTGCTGAATGCCATGCGTAAAGGTGTAAAAAGTACGATAGACCCCAGAAATCAACTCATCATTCCAACCATTGAAATTTTTTTGCAGAGTGGCGCAGATACTTTGGTGATGGAAAATGTCCCCGAAATGGAAAACACCTACATTCCAAATCCTGATAAAGATGGCGAATTTATAAAAATTCTCGATTTTATTAAACAGTCACTGAGCAATGCTTTTGTCAGTTCTGTTCAAGTCATTGAATTCGCGGATTATGGCGTGCCGCAAAATCGCCAACGTTTGTTATCAATTTTCACCCGAAATGAAAAGTTAAAAAGTCATTTTAAAAAATACGGTTCTCTTTTTCCGAATCCAACACACAGCAAAGACGGTGTATTTTTACCAAAGTGGCGAACGCTACGCGATGCCATTTCTCATTTGCCAAAACTAAACGCAGGGCAGTTTGAAACGTCTTTTGATGATTCAATCGAATATCACAAAGTGCCATTGTTAGACGAAGAAAAGTATTTTTGGGTGAGTAACACGCCACAAGAAAAAGGCGCGTTTGATAATCAGTGTATTAACCCAACGTGTAAATTCGATAAAAATCCGACGCATTCGGCAGGAAAAGATAAAGACGGCATCAACAAATCGAGTACCGAAACACCGTTATATTGTGTGAAATGTAATTCATTATTGCCGCGACCTTGGGTCAAAACAGGCGATGAATACAGGTTAATGAAAGGATACACGAGTGCATATAAACGCATGAGTTGGGATGTGCCCGCAGGAACATTAACGCGGAATTTATCTTATGCGTGTAGTGATAAAAAATTGCATCCCGAACAACACCGCACTTTGTCTCTGCATGAAGCAATGATTTTGCACACAATTTCGGATTATAGTTTTGACTGGAAACGTGCAGACGGTAAGAAAGTTAGCGATAAGTTAATACGCGAATTGATTGGTGAAAGTATTCCGCCTGCGGGATTGGAAAAGATTTTTTTACATTTGACCGCAATTTTAAACGGTCAAATTATCGAAGCTAAAACAGAAGCAAAACAATTTTGCTTACTGGATGATTAAATTGTCGTTGTTGTAATGGTTTAAAAAATCGACATATCGCTGGTCATTTTTAACCGCAAGCCAATTGTTATAAAGTTTTTTCACGCTTGAACGCGGCATGATTGAAACGCTGGTTGTTCGTCCGCCACCTTCTTTTGGCTGAACAATTGTTCCCCAATCATTTTCATCGAGTTTATTGCCAAAAAATACGGCAACAATTTGTGGCACTTGATTTTCAAAATCCCAAAGCAAGCCAATCAAATTATTTGTTTCGCGGTGGTGAGCTTTCCAATCGTAGCCACGCATAACCTCAATTCTGGTTTCGCCCATATCAGGTTTTGTTATGCCAAGTTTGGTGCATTGCGTTGGCGTTGGAACTGAACCACATGTTGCTTTGATTTCGATGCCACCATTTGGAAATGGACTAAACGGTGATTTATCTCGTAACTGTCCGTTTTGTTTTAATGTTTCAAATTGAGAAAGTCCGATTGCATCCATCAGTAACAAATCAGGATAACCATCTTGATGAGGATTACTTATAAAAAGCCCGTTTGAAGATTTCGCAAAACTTTTTGCAAATAATTCACCGATAAACGCTGAAAGATTACGCATTCCTAAAATAGCAAAAATATCGACAGGAATATCATCGGTAATCAATTTAATGACTTTATGAACATCGACTAAAGTATCTTCGATTATCTGAATATCAAATTGTAATTGTTGACCATTACCCGAAATGAAATTCGTATCGGCGTTTTTGTTAATCAGATAATTCATTTGTTGCGTCCGTGACCTTAATAAAAAAAGTTTTAATATCAACATCTAAAGCATTGATGATTTGTTCTAGTGAATCTAATGTGATATTTCGCACACCACGTTCAACACCAGAAATATAAGTCCTATCTAAATCCGCTTTTGCAGCAAGTTCTTCCTGACTTAAATTGCTGTTTTTGCGAAAATAACGAACGGTTGCTGCTACGGCTTGTACAAGTTTTTTATTTGCGTTCATGTGCTAATGATGTTGATATGTGATTTATTAGTCCACGGACTATAAGTCACTATCACTAAAGACGGCGTTTCAGTCGCAAAAGAAATCGAATTAAAAGACAAATTCGAAAACATGGGCGCACAAATGGTGAAAGAAGTTTCATCAAAAACGTCTGACGTAGCGGGTGACGGTACAACGACAGCGACTGTTTTAGCGCAAGCGATTGTGAACGAAGGTTTGAAAGCGGTTGCCGCTGGCATGAATCCAATGGATTTAAAACGCGGTATCGATTTAGCTTGCACGAAAGCGGTTGAAGCGGTGGTTGCTTCTGCAACACCTTGTGCAGACAACAAAGCCATCGCGCAAGTCGGTACGATTTCTGCGAACTCTGACGAATCTGTTGGTCAAATCATTGCCGAAGCAATGGAAAAAGTCGGTAAAGAAGGCGTTATCACGGTTGAAGAAGGTTCAGGTTTAGACAATTCTTTAGACGTGGTTGAAGGGATGCAATTCGACCGTGGTTATTTGTCGCCTTATTTCATCAACAAACAAGACAGCATGAGCGTCGAATTAGATGACCCGATGATTTTGATTTATGACAAAAAAATCTCAAACATCCGTGACATGTTGCCAGTATTAGAAGGCGTTGCAAAAGCAGGTCGTCCATTATTGATTATCGCGGAAGACGTTGAAGGCGAAGCGTTAGCAACCTTGGTTGTAAATACGATTCGTGGCATCGTGAAAGTTGCCGCAGTGAAAGCACCAGGTTTTGGCGACCGTCGTAAAGCAATGCTTGAAGACATCGCAGTTTTAACAAACGGTACAGTGATTTCAGAAGAAATCGGTTTGAGTTTGGAAAAAGCAGAACTCGCACAACTCGGCACAGCAAAACGTGTTCGAATCACGAAAGACAACACCACCATCATTGACGGTTACGGTTCAGAAGATGCGATTAAAGGTCGCGTTGCTCAAATTCGCGCTCAAATGGAAGAAACCACATCAGATTATGACCGCGAAAAATTACAAGAACGTTTGGCTAAATTAGCTGGCGGCGTTGCAGTAATCAAAGTCGGCGCGGCAACTGAAATCGAAATGAAAGAGAAAAAAGCTCGCGTTGAAGATGCGTTGCATTCGACTCGTGCAGCGGTTGAAGAAGGCGTTGTAGCGGGTGGCGGTACGGCGTTGGTGCGTGCGTTGGCGGCAATCAAAACTTTGGAAGGTGCAAACCACGACCAAACCGTTGGCGTGAACATTTTACGTCGTGCGATGGAAGAGCCTTTGCGTCAAATCGTTTCTAACGCTGGCGATGAACCTTCGGTTGTGTTCAACGAAGTTCAAAAAGGTTCTGGCAACTTCGGTTACAACGCGGCAACAGGTCAATATGGCGACATGATTGAAATGGGAATTTTAGACCCTGCAAAAGTCACTCGTACTGCGTTGCAAAATGCGGCTTCTGTGGCGGGTTTGATGCTCACCACCGAAGTGATGATTGCTGACGCGCCTAGCGATGACAAAGGTCATGGTATGCCTGATATGGGTGGCATGGGCGGAATGGGTGGTATGGGTGGTATGGGCGGCATGATGTAATCATGTTGGCTTAAACGCCTTTTTGCTTGTAAATTAAAGCCCCGATTTACCGTTAGGTGAGTTGGGGCTTTTCTTTACAGGCTATCTTTTCCTCTATAAAATACATATTCGATTTTATGTGTTTTATAGGTTATAAATTATGAGCGACAATTTCAACAATATATCGGCGGCTCCTTATGAACAAATATCAAATAGAGCTTATTTTTCAAGAACAGATGTTGCTACCACAAAAAGAGGATGTCAGGATTTGACTAACCAAATATCAAAATTAAACGATGAGATATATCGCGATTTTTCTGATAGATCAAAGGATCCAGCTGATCTTTTAAAAAAAAGAGAGCGTTTAATTGCATTGAAAGATCAATTTGAAGAAATAGAATCACAACTCAATGAATATCTTCCACAAATAGGGAGTTCTCGTCTTACTGAAACTGAAAAGAATCAAATAAAAGGTTTATATGCGAGCGGATTGTATAACCAGCAACAACTAGCTAATCAATATGGTGTTTCTCAACCCACTATTTCTGATATTGTAAAGACTTAGTCATGATGTGCATCCTACAACCATTATGATAAAAGCCCCGATTGCATCACGCCGTCGGGGCTTTTTTGTTTGTTAAAAATTGGGTTTCGTTTAAGATGCAAGCCTGTTGGAATTTTTTACTATTGAGGAATTTATGAATCTCACAACTCAATCCTTTACACGCGATTTTTCTGTAAAAAAATCATCGCAAAAACAAAAAACTAACTTTGCAATAGGTGAATTCGATAAAGCGAGGATGGAACGTGCTTTGTCTATGGAAACAATAGAATTACCAGATGGTTTAACTCGTGAAGAAAAACGAAAATTTCTGTTGGAATACAGCAAATAACGATGTCTTCTTTTTACTACGTCGAATTTCGTAGACAATTTGCAATCGAATTTAAAAATTATCCTAAAAACCAACAAGACAAAATCCTCGATTTCATCGAAACGTTTGAACAGCAGGGTTTGACTGATTTCTCAAAATACGCAGGAAAGATTGCGCCCTCGTGGTCTAATTTAGAAAGTTCAAATCCAAATTATGCTTACGCCAAAGAAAATAATTTATGGCATTACCACATAGGTATTCCGATTTATCAACAACTTCACGCAAAATATAAAACCTCCGATGTTGTGTTACATTTTCAATGGCAACAAGGCGAAAATGTGATTTATCTCATTGATATTTATAGTCACTATAAATATGACGGCAGTTTTTATCTGCCCCCTTCAAATTATTTGTAAAAAACGGACTTACATCACGCCGACGGGGCTTTTTCATAATTCAAAAAAAACTAAATCTGCTTCACACTGATATTCAACGTTTGAATCCGATAAGCAATCTGGCGCGGAGTCATATCGAGCAATCGCGCCGCTTTTGCTTGTACCCAACCGCTTTGTTCTAACGCCGCAATCACCCGTTCACGTTCATCCAAATTTTCATCATGCAAATCCGCATGTTTCGTCACAGTAATTGGGCGATGATTCACACTAATTTCAGTTTCCAAACCTGTACTGACAATCACATCACGGTCAATCAGCCCATCGACACTCATAATCGCCGCACGTTCCAAGCGATTTTCCAATTCACGCACATTGCCAGGCCAATGATGTTTCATCAAAATCCGCAACGCGCTTTCTTTGATTTCTAAAAAACGCCCGCCTTGACGTTTTGAAATGCGATTTAACAACGCCGTTGCCAACTCAGGAATATCTTCGATTCGGTCGCGCAACGGCGGAATATAAATCGGCATCACGTTCAAACGGTAATACAAATCTTCCCTAAATATCCCGTCGGCAACGTCTTGTTCTAAATTGCGATTCGTCGCCGCAATAATGCGAACATTTACTTTTAATGTTCTATCGCCACCGACTCGTTCAAATTCACCTTCTTGCAACACGCGCAATAATTTTGCTTGGAATGAAGCCGAAATTTCGCCGATTTCATCTAAAAATAATGTGCCGTTGTCGGCGAGTTCAAAACGTCCTTTGCGTTGTCCAATCGCGCCACTGAACGCGCCTTTTTCGTGTCCAAATAATTCCGATTCAAGCAACGCATCAGGCAACGCCGCGCAATTGAGTTTTAAAAACGCGCCATTCGCGCACGCCGAATTGAAATGAATCGCGCTGGCAACGACTTCTTTACCTGTTCCCGATTCGCCACGAATTAAAACCGTTGTGTCCCATTTTGCGACTTGACGAATGATGTCGAACACTTTAAGCATCGGTTCTGAATGCCCAATGATATTTTCAAATTTATAATTTTTAACCAGCGTTTGTTTTAAATAATCGCGTTCATTGGTGAGTTCATGTTGCTTGCGTTCCATGATTTGCAACATGTTGACGCTGTGCGCGATGAGATTCGCCACCATTTCCATAAAACGAGCGCGTTCGCCTAAAAAATCAGCGGTACTGGGTTGCGCGGCAAGCACGCCGACAATTTCACCTTGTTCAGCCAAAAGTGGCGAACCAATAAACGGTAAATCAGGATTATAAACACCAAGCCGACTTAAAAAACGTGGTTCATCGGCAATTCTATCCACCACAATCGTGCTGCCTGCATCGAGAATTGCGCCCACTAACCCTTCACCGATTTGATAGCGCACATTGCGGTCGATGCCTTCGCCGTAGACTTCGCAAATACTCATCCCGTCGTCATCGCGCAAGGTAATCATGCCGAAATGCAAATTCGAACGTTTGTGCAAAATTTCTAAAATGCCACGCAATTTTTCACGCAAATTATGCGTGCTATTTAATAATTGGCTGACCAAATACAGCGTATCTAATTCTGATTCGACCAGCAGATAACGGTCATTCATGTTGTCACCTCTCATTTTTTCGGGCAAATCGGAAAACGTAAATTAAAACAACAGCCATTTGTGTAATCGGGGTCAATTTCAATCATACCGTCATGTTGATTCACGATTTCACGCGCCATCACCAGTCCCATTCCTGCTTGAAAACCGCCTGCGGTTTGTGTCGTAAAAAACGGCTCAAACACTTTGCTACGTTGATTAGCGGGAATGCCTGAACCTGTGTCCGCAATCGTGACACAAACCCAATCGTTTTCTACCGATGTACCGATTTTAATCACACGTTCTCGACTGCTAGCGCGATTCATTGCATCGACGGCGTTATCAATCAATTGTTTAAAGAGCATTCGCAATTTGTTATCCGAACCTAAAATTGATGGCAATGTCGAATTTGGCAACCAATCCACAATGATGCCATTCGCTAAAAATTTATTACTGAAAAGACGAATCACTTGATGCAAAAGTTGATTCAAATTCACAGGCATCACGGCAGATTCGGGAATTTCAGGCACGCAGCGTTGCAAGGTGTTTAAGGCTTCTTCGCCCATTTGTTGCACTTGGGTGAGTAACATTTTTAAATGCAGATTTTGACTATCATTGCGTTGCGTCATGATTTGCACGGCGGCATTCACTTGATTGAGCGGCAAACGGATTTGGTGCATCGCGCCGAGCAACGTTTCTCGAATACTGCGGATGTGTTCTTCTTCTGCCATCATATTTTGCAGCGTTTGCAGTTGTAATTTTTCTTGTTGTTGACGTTGCAAAGTCACGTCGCAAATGCTCAACAACAAATAATCTTTTGATTGTCTGAAAAAGAAATTGTCCGCTTCCGTGTTTTCTTCACTAAACCAATTTCCTGAACACGAAAACCAACGTGTGCCACGTTGTCCAACACCTTCAACACGAATTTCATGATTGCTAAAACCATGTGTTCGCAACGTCGAATCCGCCCACAAATCGCCAAATTCTTGTTGCAACGCATTGATAAAAAACAACGCGGGTTCATCGTGGCGAAGTTCAGAAATCAACGTTTGGTACATTTGATTGTCGAGAATAATGCGATAAGTGCTATCCAACACCACCATCGCCACAGGCGAAGCGTTAATCACCGATTCAATCAATTTTTTCTGATTACTCAATTGTTGTTCGGCTTGATGCGTGTTGGTGACATCGCGGTGCATCCCAATGTAATGACTGATTTCGCCTTGTTTATCGAGCATCGGCGCAATCGTGACTTCGGCAAGATAACGCTCACCTTGTTTGGTGCGATTCACCAAATGTCCACGCCAAATTTGTTTGCTCGAAATGGTTTGCCACAAGTTTTGATAAATCTCAGCAGGCGTGCATTTGTCAGATAATTCCGCTTCGTTTTTGCCGAAAATTTCTGCTTCGGTGTAGCCCGTCACGTCCGTAAATGCCGCGTTGATGTACAAAATGTTCGCTTTTTTATCGGTAATCGAAATCGCAATCGGCGTTTGTTCAACGGCTTTCACAAATAAACAAAGTGGCAATGAGATTGAAATTTTTTGCTGTCCCAATTCAGGTGAAATAATTTCAATCACTTCGGCGGCAAGTTCGTTTTCTAAGTATGCAGGACTGATTTTAGACATGATTTGATACTCGTGTTGCGGCTAGATTTATATTAAGCAATGCAAGTAAAACGCCATATTCCTGATTCCTCACGCTACGCCGCATTTCACGTTGTAAAGTGAAAAAGTTTTTGTCGGGTTTCCTACAATTGTCTTGTCTCACACAGAAAAAACTGCACCGTTGTGAATCATTTTTTGTTCGCAACGCACTAAATCAGCCGCTTTCACGCGCTTAATTTTCCTTGGCACAGTTGGTGCAAAAGTAGAACTAAACAAACTGCGTGTGAAAGTCATGAGCGAATATCTCTTACTCATTTTAGGTACGGCATTAGTCAACAACGTCGTCTTAGTTAAGTTTCTTGGATTATGTCCATTTATGGGCGTATCGAACAAACTCGATACGGCACTCGGCATGGGCATGGCAACCACTTTCGTCTTGACCTTAGCGTCGGCGGCAAGTTGGGTGCTTGAACATCGACTATTGATTCCGTTCGACATTGGTTTTTTACGAGTGCTGGGTTTTATTTTGGTGATTGCGGCGGTAGTGCAATTTACCGAAATGGTGATTCACAAAACCAGTCCCGTTTTATATCAAGTGTTAGGGATTTTCTTGCCGTTAATTACCACGAATTGCGCGGTGTTGGGTGTGGCGTTACTTAACATTCAAGAACAATACAATTTCATTCAAAGTTTATTATTTGGTTTTGGTGCAGCATTAGGTTTTACGTTGGTGATGGTACTCTTCGCGGGTCTGCGTGAACGCTTGGCGTTGATGGCAGTACCCGCCCTTTTTACGGGAACACCAATCGCTTTTATCACTGCTGGCATTCTGTCACTTGCCTTTATGGGCTTTGCAGGACTTCCAATCAAATGAACCCTTACGAATCCTAAGAGGCGCGGTCATGTACGTTTTTTCTGCGATTATCATCTTAACGTTATTAGGATTAGCCTTAGGCTTGAGCTTAGGCATTGCCGCGAAATATCTCAAAGTTGAATCCGACCCACTCGTTGAACGTGTCGAAGCCTTAATGCCTGGTTCACAATGTGGACAATGTGGTTTTCCTGGTTGTAGACCTGCTGCTGAAGCCGTCGTTTTAGGCGCAGCCCCTGTGACACTTTGCCCACCTGGTGGCAGTGCATTAGTGGAACAACTCGCTAAATTGCTTGGCGTTGATGTTGATTTAAGTCAAACCGAAGATGCTGAACCAATGGTGGCGCGAGTCAGTGAAGATACTTGCACAGGTTGCACACGCTGTTTCAAAGTTTGCCCAACCGATGCGATTGTCGGTGCGCCGAAACAAATTCATGCGGTCGTTGCCGATGCGTGCATTGGTTGCAAAAAATGTGTGGCGGTTTGTCCAACCGAATGTTTGCAAATGCACCCAATTGACGTGACGTTGCGCGATTGGCGTTGGCATAAACCGCAACTTGCGGCGGCTTAGGGAGAAATGACCATGTTTGAATTTCTTGAAAATCCTAAATTTCGCGGCGGTATTCACGCTGAAGAACACAAAGCCGAAACCTGCGATAAACCGATTGCCACAAATTTACCGTTACCGAGAAAACTTTATATTCCCGTGCAACAACACGTCGGCAAACCTGCTGAACCGATTGTGAAAGTCGGCGAACACGTTTTAAAAGGGCAATTGCTCGCTTACAGTCAAGGCACAATCTCTGCGCCCGTTCATGCGCCCAGTTCTGGCGTGATTCTCGACGTGCAAGATTTTCCCGCGCCACATCCGTCTGCGTTACCGATTCGCACCATCGTGATTGAAACCGATGGACACGAAAAATGGTTTAAATACGCGATTCCTGAAAAACCGTTTGAACTCGAACCCGAAGAAATTTGTTTAAGAGTGGGTGGCGCGGGGGTTGTCGGTTTAGGCGGCGCAGTGTTTCCTTCGGCAGTGAAATTAAATTTAGGACGCAAAAATCAAATCCACACTTTGCTGATTAACGCGGGCGAATGCGAACCGTATTTAACTTGCGACGATTTGTTGATGCAAGAACGCGCGGTTGAAATTGTCGGCGGCATTCGATTGATGTTGCGCGGCATGAATGCACCGAAAGCGATTGTCGGGATTGAAGACAATAAACCCAATGCGTTTAAAGCGATGCAAGCCGCCAGCGCAGAATTTGAACAAATCAGCGTTGTGCAAGTGCCAACCCGTTATCCAATGGGTTGGGATAGACAAATGTTGCGTTATTTAACGGGCAACGAAATTCCTGCTGACGGACGTGCGACCGATATTGGCGTTGTAATTCACAACGTTGCCACGGCTTATGCGGTGTATCAAGCCGTTTGTTTATCCAAACCATTGATTAGTCGTGTGGTCACAGTTTCAGGTGGCGCAGTCGCTAAACCCCAAAATGTTGAAGTTCCTATCGGCACGTTGATGTCAGAAGTTTTAGCGTTTTGCGGCGTTGAAAATGAAAAGCTCGCTCGTTTAATCATGGGTGGCCCGATGATGGGCGAAGTCTTGCCACACGCCGATGTTCCTGTGGTGAAAGCGAGTAGCGGCATTTTAGCGTTATCGCATGAAGATATTTTTGAACCCGAAGTTAAACCGTGCATTCGCTGTTCAAGTTGCGTCACCGCTTGCCCCGTTGGACTGTTACCGCTCGAAATGGCAAGTCGAATCAAAGCCAACAAACTCGATGCCGCTGTGGATTTAGGGCTGAAAGATTGTATTAGTTGCGGCAGTTGCTCTTATGTTTGCCCGTCAAACATTCCGCTGGTGCATTATTTCAAATTTGCCTCAGGCGAATTATTCAGTCGTCAACAACGCGAACATAAAGGCGAACAAACCAAACGTCTCGCCGAAGAACGAACCAAACGCATGGAACGTATCAAAGCCGAAGCCGAGGAAGACGCGCGACGAGTAATGGAAGCGCGTGCGGCACGTCAAGCCGCAGAAGCGAAAGCTCAGGAGGAAAACGCATGAACATCAAACCCATTAGTTCACCGCATGTGAGTTCGTCGCGGCGCGTGAATGACATCATGTACAAAGTGATTCTCGCGCTGTTGCCCGCCGTTGGATTTGGAATAATTCTGTTTGGCTGGTCGGCATTTTTTCTAACTTTTGTCACAGTGTTATCTGCCTTATTTTTTGAAGCAGTTTGTTTAAAACTCAAAGGCGGCGCGGTCGAATCATATTTGCGTGATGGTTCGGCGATTGTGACGGGTTTATTAGTGGCGATGACGTTGCCGCCTTATGCACCTTGGTGGATTGGCGTTGTCGGTTCGGGACTGGCGATTATTCTCGGCAAACACGTCTACGGCGGTTTAGGTCAAAATTTGTTTAATCCTGCGATGCTCGCACGAGTGGCGTTGCTGATTTCGTTCCCGATTGAAATGACAACGTGGGTGAATGTGTCACCATTTTTCACGGGACTCGATATTTTAGAAAGTTTCAAAATCACTTTTTCAGGCGTAGAAATCAGCGATGCCATCACAGGCGCAACCACGTTAGGTTTTGTGAAAACAGGTTTTTCGCAAGCCCAACTTTTACCCGATTTGCTGAGTGATTATTCAGGGTTTTTAGCATTCATTGGTTGGGAACGCGGCAGTTTGGGCGAAACCTCAACATTGCTAATTTTGCTCGGCGGCATCTGGTTAATACGTCAAGGCATCATTCAATGGTTTATCCCTGTGTCGTTGCTCGCAACAGTTACCGTGCTTTCAACGCTCTTCAACTTAATCGACAGCACCAATTATTTAAGTGCGTGGGTACATCTGAATTCAGGCGCGTTGATGCTGGTCGCATTTTTCATTGCCACCGATTACGTCACGTCACCAAATACACCGCTCGGACAACTGATTTTTGGAACAGGCTGTGGCGTGTTGATTTTCGTGATTCGTTCATGGGGCGGTTATCCCGAAGGCACGGGCTTTGCGGTGTTGCTCATGAATTCGGTCACGCCATTGATTGACCATTACATTCGTCCACGCATTTACGGGCGAACTGGTGACGGCAAACCGATTGAGGGAGGTTAGTCATGAACTTTGAAACGATAAAAAACCAATTCGACGCGGCGTTGGCAAAAATAAAAGTGTGGCTCGCCCCCGAAAATTTAGAGAAGTTACGTCCACAATTACGTTATCAAACAGGCGTGTTAGCAGGTTTTGCATTAGCTGCCGCGTTGTTATTGGGCATGGCGGATTTAGCGACACGCGGCGTGATTCAATTGCGCCTCAAAGAAGATTTAAAAGCCAAACTCGAAGAAGTTATCCCCGCTGAAATGCACGACAACGATTTGTTATTCGATACCGTGACGTTGCCATCGGCTGATGCAAATTTAGGCGCGGCTGAAACCATCGTTTATTTGGCGAAAAAAGAAGGCGACGTGAATGCTGTGTGTTTCAAATTCGTTGCCCCAGACGGTTATGCAGGCGCAATTAGTTTGGTGATGGGTATAGACAAAAACGGCGAAATTCTAGGCGTTCGCGTGATTTCACACACCGAAACCCCAGGTTTGGGCGACAAAATCGAAATCAGCAAATCAAAATGGATTTTAAGTTTCAACGGCAAATCGCTCGACAACGTCAGCTTTGAACAATGGGCAGTTAAAAAAGACAACGGGTTATTTGACCAATTCAGCGGCGCGACGATTACACCTCGAAAAGTCGTTTTAGCCATTCGACGCGGATTGGAATTCTACAAAGCAAATCAAGCCACGTTGCTCGCTA
>JAQTXN010000161.1 GCA_028688755.1 Methylococcales bacterium
GGATTCATTTCGCCCAATCCTTTAAAACGTTGCACGTTGACTTGTCCTTTGATTTTTTCGGCTTTGATTCTGTCCAAAATGCCCTGACGTTCAGATTCATCGAGCGCGTAAAAAACCCGTTTGCCGACATCGACACGATAAAGCGGCGGCATGGCAACGAAAACGTGACCATTTCTCACCAACGCATTGAAATGTTTATAAAACAAGGCACAAATCAAGGTTGCAATATGATTTCCATCCGAATCCGCATCTGCCAAAATGCAAACTTTGCCATAACGTAAGGCTTGCAAATCATCCGAATCAGGTTCAATACCTAACGCAACGGCAATATCGTGAATTTCTTGTGAAGCCATGACTTGCGAAGATTCGACTTCCCAAGTATTCAAAATTTTTCCACGCAACGGCATAATCGCTTGGAAATCACGCTCTCTCGCTTGTTTCGCTGACCCGCCCGCCGAATCGCCTTCGACTAAAAATAATTCGGTGCGGTTAATATCTTGTGCAGAGCAATCCGCTAATTTTCCTGGTAATGCAGGGCCTGCGGTGATTTTTTTACGGACGATTTTTTTATTTGAACGTAACCGTTTTTGTGCGCTGTTGATGATTAACTCAGCGATTTTTTCGCCTTCGCTGGTGTGCGAATTGAGCCACAAACTAAAACTGTCTTTTACTACGCCCGAAATAAACGCCACGCACTCACGCGAACTCAAACGCTCTTTGGTTTGCCCTGAAAATTGCGGGTCTTCGAGTTTGACAGACAACACAAAATGACATTGTTCCCAAACGTCCTCGGGCGCAATTTTTACGCCGCGTGGTAACAAGTCTCGAATGTCGCAAAATTCACGAATCGCTTCGGTTAAACCAGCTCTCAAACCATTAACGTGTGTACCGCCTTGTGCCGTGGGAACGAGATTAACGTAACTTTCCGCAACCATTTCATTGGGATTTTCAACCGCCCACAAAACACCCCATTCAACGGCTTCATGGTCTGCGCTCATGTTGCCCATAAACGGCGGTTCGGGGAAAAATTCCAACTCACCAATTCGATCAAGCAAATAATCTTGCAAACCGTTTTGATAACACCATTCAAAGGCTTCGTCGCTTTGTTCAACTTTGAGTGAAATTTTCAAACCCGCACACAAAACGGCTTTCGCGCGTAAAACATGTTTGAGTTTTGAAACGGACACTTTTGGCGAATCAAAGTATTTTTCGTTAGGCATGAAATAAACGGTTGTGCCTGTATTATTTTTGCCAACCGTTCCAGTTTCGAGCAATTCAGTTTGTTTTTCGCCGTCGGCAAAACGCATTGAATAGATTTTACCGCCACGTTTCACCGTGACTTCTAAATCTTTCGACAACGCATTTACTACTGAAATTCCCACGCCATGCAAACCACCAGAAAATTGGTAGTTTTTATTTGAGAATTTCCCGCCCGCGTGTAGTTGCGTCAAAATAACTTCAACACCTGTTATGCCTTGTTCTGGATGAATGTCCACGGGCATTCCGCGTCCGTTGTCACTCACTGAAATCGCACCATCTTTATGCAAAATCACTTCGATTTTATCTGCGTGTCCCGCCAACGCTTCATCGACGCTGTTGTCGATAACTTCTTGCGCTAAATGATTTGGACGTGTGGTGTCGGTGTACATACCTGGTCGTTTGCGAACAGGTTCTAAACCGCTTAATACTTCAATGGCTGCGGCGGTGTAATTAGCTTGATTACTCATAATTTCCAAATAAAAAACTGATACTAAAATGCGACACAAGGCTAAATTTAGCTTTGTGTCGCATTAAAGATGATGATGTTTTGCTGATGTTGCGTTATTTCACTTCTCGCACTAAACGAAAACCAATATCGCCACTTCGTGTTGTTGGCAAACCGCTATAACGCACGGCTGAACGTAAATTGCTTTGTTTGGCAACCCAACTGCCACCACGATAAACTTTGTATTGTCCAGATTCTGCGCCTTTCGGGTCGGTTTCTAAACTGTGTTGATAGTAGGTGGGATCGTACCAATCTTGCACCCATTCCCAAACGTTACCGTGAATATCCACTAAGCCCCAAGGATTTGCTTTTTTCTGTCCGACTTCGTGTGAATCGCCGCCGTAACCTTCATTCCCAAACCAAGCGTAATCTTGAATGTTTTTGGCATCATTCCCAAATGAATACACCGTTTGTGTACCTGCTCTTGCTGCATATTCCCACTCTGCTTCGGTGGGTAAACGATAAAAATCCCCTTTTTCACGGTCATTTAACTTTTCAATGAAGGTTTGCGTGTCATTCCACGTTACACGTTCAACTGGGCGATACATTCCTTTGAATTTACTCGGATTACTGCCCATCACATCTTCCCATTGTTTTTGGGTAATTTCCGATTCGCCAATATAAAACGGTTTGCTAATGCACACCCTATGCGACGGCAATTCGTTTGATGTCGTATTTTTATCTTTTTCACTCAAATCCGTTTTTTTGTCTTGCCCCATTTCAAAACAACCTGCTTCAACTTTGACAAATCGAATACCTGCAAAACTTTTCATTTCAGCGGCAATCGCTGTTTGTGAAATCAGTAACACCGAAAGCAACACAAATTTATTTTTATGGTTCATTTTGGATCTCTCGTTTTAGTGGAAAATTTTACATCGCGGCGCGAATCGCATTCACCATTGCATCGGTTAACGGTTGACGGCGGTGGTCTAACACGACCCCGTCCATTTCTTGTGCAAACAACATGGCTGTGGCAACGTAATCATCAAACACTTCGCGCGGATTTGCCAAATCATCAAATTGCATGAAGAAAACAACACCAGGGCAATAATGATTTTCCAAATCGGTGTCAGGAAACGTACCTGGTTCAACCATGCTTGCGACACCAAAATGCACAAATCGATTTTCATCGACACGTTCAAACACTTTCATACTGCCGTATTCCATGCCAAGTTGTTCTAAAACATGAAATACATCTGCCACATTAAAATCATCTTGCCCTTTCGTAATGACACTAAATTGCAAAATGGATGGTGAAGCAGATTGATGTGGAGCTTCGTTGGGCGAAGGGGCTTCTTTTTTATGTGATTTAGGTGCAGGTTCTAATTCAAAATCCGATTCATCATCGTCATCGTCTTCCACAACAGGCACGAGTTTTTGTCGTTGCTGTTGAACTTGCTGCACTTTTTGGTTATACGCATTTTTCAACGCTTGCGTTAGAGACGGTTTTTTTACAGGTTCATCGTCAAACTCATCGTCTTCGTATTCATCGTTGTCGAATTCGTCTTCATATTCTTCGTATTCGTCATCATTATCTTGTCTACTTTTTAAATACGCTGACACAATCATCGCTACCATGATGATTAAGCCTGTTGCAATAATTGCTATTCTTAATAATTCTTTGTCCATTAAATTTCCGCCAAATTCACCGCGTCTTCAATATCTACTGCAACGATGCGAGAAACACCAGGTTCTTTCATTGTCACGCCTGCTAACTGTTTTGCTGTCTCCATTGTAACCTTATTGTGTGAAATGTATAAAAACTGAACGGCTTGCGACATTTCTTCGACCATTTTTGAAAACCGCCCGACATTGGCATCATCAAGCGGTGCATCGACTTCATCAAGTAAGCAAAATGGTGCAGGATTAAGTTCAAAAATCGAAAATACCAACGCCACAGCGGTCAAGGCTTTTTCGCCACCTGAAAGCAAATGAATCGAGCTGTTTCGCTTTCCAGGTGGACGAGCAATAATCGAAACGCCTGCTTCTAAAATTTCGTTTGAAGTCAGCTCTAAATACGCCTGTCCGCCGCCAAATAATTTTGGAAATTTCTCTTGCAAACCGCTGTTTATTTTATCGAAAGTCGCTTTAAAACGTAATCGACTTTCGCTGTCAATTTGGTTAATCGCTTGCGTGAGCGTTTCTAACGCTTGGGTTAAATCGTCGTATTGCTCTGTTAAAAATCTTAACCGTTCATCTTGAATTTTATATTCATCGATAGCGGTCAAATTGATGGTACCGAGTCGTTCAATTTGTCCGTTGAGCGTTTGTGCTTGGCTTTTTAAATTTGCTTCATTTGCATTTTCAGGCAGCGTTTTTAAAACGGTTTGTGCATCGATAGCTTGTTCGTTTAATTGTTCTAAAACCGTTTGTTTTCGCACATTACAATCTTGTAATTCAAAGCGCAGCACGTCTAATTTTTCTTTTTGCGTGTCTAAATCACGTTGTGTTAAAAGCTGATTTTCTAAATCTTGCGTGATGTCTTTTTCAAGTTTTTCAAGCTGTTCACGCGCGATTTTTAATTGCGATTCTAACTTAGTGCGAAGTTCAATTTTTTCAACCAGCTCTTCTTGCTGTAATTCGATTGGCGCGTGATGGTCGGATTGTTTTTGCTGTAGTTCAGAAATTCGAGCTACCGCTTGATGATGTTGTAATTCAAGGCGCGTGAGTTGTTTTTGCAATAATTGCTGACTGGATTTTAAACCTTCAATTTTGGCATTTTGCGTGGCTAAACCTTGCTGTACAGTTTGCAAAGCAAGTTCGAGTTGTTGCGTTTGCATTTGCAAATCGTGGCGACGCGATTCTAAGCCGTCGTTTTGCTGATTTAAAAAATCTGCCTGCGCTTGCGTTTGTTCATGCGAATCTTCAATTTCTGCAAGTGTTTCGTTTGATTCCGTTAGTTGCAAATAAATGTCATCTTGTTCTTCTTCGATTTGCTGCAAACGTTGCTGTTGATGCGTAAAACGGGTTTCTTGTGCGCTCAGCTCACTATTTTTTGCCGATAATTCGGTATTTAATTCATTGAAATCTTCTTGCGAATTTTCACGCTGCACTTCGGCATTTTTTAAAGTGCTGGTTGCTGTTTGTAATTGGGTTTCTAATTCAGTGATTTCGACTTGCAATTGTGTTTGTTGCACGAGCAACTCACGCAGATTTTTTTCACGCTGCAAAATGCCGTGATTTGCGTCGTTTTTACCTGTGATTTTCAGCCACGATTGCCCAAGCCAAATCCCGTTTTTCGTAATAATTGATTCGTGCGGGTGTAAATTCGGCAAAAATTCCAACGCATTTTCTAGTGTTTCCGCGCAATAAATCCCTGAAATTAAACTCTCTAATTTGCAATCTGCTTGAAGTTTATTTTTTAAAAGCGGTAATTCGGAATTTGAAATACCTAAATTGTTTTTTGACGCTTCAAGAAATGCCACCGATTCATTTGATAGTTCGTCTAAAAATGGCGCAATTTCTACGACGTTTCCAATCGAAATTGCCTGTAATTCCTGCGCTAAAACCGTTTCAACGGCAAGTTCCCAGCCCGATTCCACTGTCAGCAATTCAGCAAGTCGCGCATTTTCACTCAAACCGTATTTTTTCAGCCACGCATTCACCGTCTGATTATCTTTTGCCATCGCGTGCTGTTGCAAAACTTCAAGCGATTTGATTTGCCCTTGTACGTCG
>JAQTXN010000032.1 GCA_028688755.1 Methylococcales bacterium
TGCCCTGTACCACGCATGACAACCTTCCAAAACGCATCGGGCGTTTTAACGCCGTGAGACTGCACAAAATAGTCGTCCGCTGGGTTATTTCCCCAGATAACGCCGCAAATCACCAATAATTCATCAATGTCGCGATAGCACTCGATAATTTTTTCAGTTTGCAACCACGCGCCACGATTCATGTTTGCTGCCTGTGGCAAGATGTTTGTCATGTTGTTGGTGGCTTTAATCGCGTTGGCTGAATAATCAAGATGGTTTGCTGGGACTAAATGTTCACGGTCGTTTGCCGCCTCTATTTTTCTTTCGTCTATTGGTATTGGTGGTGTGTGCGTTGTAGCCATAGAAGCTGTGCCGTCATCTGTCTTTGCAACTAAGTTTCCAGTAACAACCACTGCACGCACTCGCTCATTGGTGACATTGCAAAGCGAAATCCGACAGCGACAGTACGCCGTCGTGATGTGCTTGTCAAAATATAATTAAATTCCCTTTTTGGTAATTTACCGTCTTGAGCAACTGCCTTTATCATACAGGCAACCTGATATGGTTTGATGAGGCTTGCAATGCAGAATGGAAAATGCCACAAGATATTAAAAATCGCTATTCCAGTGCGGATTTTTTAGCTGAAAACCGAGTGATTTTTGACATCAAAGGCAATCATTACAGACTGGTTGTAAAAGTACGTTATCAAGGTGGAATTGTAGTGATTGAATGGGTTGGTACGCACGCTGAATATGATAAACAGGATTTTTAAAATGAAAATTATCAAATCGCAACAAGAACACGAGCAAGCATTAGAACGGATTATGATGTTGATGGACAAAAATCCCATCGAAGGAAGTAGTGAAGCCGATGAAATTGAAGTATTGGCATTGCTGATTGAAAGTTATGAAAAGCAGCATTTCCCAATTGACCCACCCGACCCAATTGAAGCGATTAAATTCCGAATGGAACAACAGGGCTTAAAACAAAAAGATTTAGCCCCGTATTTTGTTGGCGCGGCTAAGGTCACAGAAGTGTTGAATGGTACGCGCCAATTAAGCATTAACATGATTAGACGATTGCACGAAGGACTTGGAATTTCGGCAAGCGTGTTAATTAGAAAAACGACATAAGAACCCTCGTTGTTTTCAGCCATCGACAGCTCTTTTGCCATATCGATTGAGATGAAGTATTCAAGAATGGTGGCATTATTGACTTCCATTTTTTTATAGATGCGAACAAAATCTACCTCCTGAACACACCTTATTCATGCGGCAGCGCAAACCAAAGCGCAATCGTTAGATAAAAGTCTTAATCAGGCGGTCACAATGGCGTTTATTTTGTGACACATTACTGTGACAAAACCCATCTTAACCTGCTCCATTGCTACAATCTTTTGTGACACAAAATCACCTGTTTTGCTAAGTTTTCAAAACATCCATTGCCTCATCGACGCTGCGAACAACCGTGCCAATTCCCCCAAAACGCCCCACCATTTCAATAAATTTATCTTGCTGTGGTGATACCTTTCCTTTTTCGGTTTTAACTTCAATCGCGGTAAATACGGCTATTTTCTGCCCGACCATTTCAGGGGTAATTGTGATTGATTGGAAGCCGATTAAATCACTTGATCCGACACACAGCCCCGTTTGAACATTACGCCCGTCTTTGGTCTTGAACAAGCCGACATTATTACGAAACATTCGCACGTTGGCGCGTCGTCCAAGGGCAAGACGGATTTTATTTTGCAACGTGGTTTCTGACTTCATTCTGCCACCGTTGGCAATGAATAGCCTTGTGATTTCATCCACGCACAGCGCATATCCCATTGCTTATACGCCCAGCCCGATTAATAACCCACTGTGAGCGCAAGACTTAAAAAATCCTCTAAGGTTTTACAGTTTTTGCGTTCGGCTTTGACAAAGTCCTTGCGGTGTTCTTTTTGCAAATCTGCCCGTTGAAGCTCTTTGAGTTCAACATCCACCGTTTTTATGGCTTTACGTTCAACGAGCATTTTCGCGCCACATTCAGGGCATTCATTCGGATGTTCTGCTTTCGAGTACGCCGCAAAACATTCTTCGCAAATGTGAACGGCTAAGGCGGTTTCTTTGTTTTGTTTCGTTTTCCCGTCAAGCGTCCATGTTCTTACGTCATCAACAAAACCGTGTTCATAGGTCAGTCCTGCACAATCCAAGATAAGGTCGCGCCATGTTGAGAAAACTTGAGCGTGCCATTTAGCAGGTTGATGAGTGATTGTTTTTCGTAATCGAGTTGCAACGCCGACGCATCATGCACAAATTACAGAAACAGCTTATTGATAAATTCAATCGAACGACTTTCAATTTCAGGATAGCCAAATTTTACAATCAATACTTTTAATGTATGGCGAATCGATTCATCGTCAATCGGTCAGGTTAATTGACGCGGAACAGCCACTTAGCGCATCGCGGTAAGCGGTCGTGATTTCGTCTAAAATGTCAGATGATTTACTCATGGGCAACATCATCCGAAAAAATGAATCCAGAAAATAGGTAAAACTGGACTATTTTTTAATGGACATAAAAAAAGCGACTGAACCAATTAGTGAAGTCGCTTCGACCAGAATATATCTTTAAGTATAACTATGAAAATTTTTCTGCTATCTCGATTTTTTTTATGATGGATTTAAATGAGTCATTCGCATCCCAGTTATAATATATCTGCTCAAGTGCATGACATATTCCTCTGTTATCTTCATTTCTTCTCGCTTCGCTAATTACATTATCTATCTCATTGTAGCCAATATGACTGATTTTCAAATAGGCACTCACAAGTAATAAATAACGACTCACAATTTTTATCCCACTATCTTTAATTTTAGATTCAAAGAATTGTAGTGCATCAATCTTATTATCAACAAATTCATCATATTGAATTGAATTACAAATCTTAATTGTGATTAAAAAACAAAGTAGTGGAATATGTAAGTCGTTTTCTGACTTAGATGTTCGTATTGCAAGATTTAAAAGAGAACAACAATGCTCTTGTTGTCTAAAGGTTAATTTATATACGCTGAACAACATCGAGAATATGTCCAGCGAATCTTGAAGGAGGCGGCTTGTAAGCCTAGAATCGAACTTATATTTTTCAAACAATGCACCTATGAATTGTTTGTTATCTGGTGTTGGAAGTGCATAATCAAAATCTATAAATCTTCTTAGATACTCGCTAACATCTAACTCATTGCCGTAGAGCATTTTCATGGAATTTCCAAGCTGTTCTTTATCTGCACCAAGAACAAAAACGATATTTTTCACAGAAAAGAAGTGTTTAACTTTTTCTAAAACCTCGACAGCAAAATTAGGACGACATCTGTCTAGTTCATCAATGATAAAAACGATTGGTTTATCGCTTGAAATATCACTAGCTAATTCCGTTAGTAATTCTTTGAAATCATCCAATGATTTTTTCGACTTAACATAATGGTCTATTACGTCATTTGTAACTGATTCAGCCAATGCAGCAGCCGCATTTTCAATGCCAGAATCTAAATCGAGAAAATTATAAGTTGCACCTTTTATTAAGGCAGGTACGCCTTTTCTTAAAAATTTTGTTGCAACTCCCGTTGCTTTTTTAAATTTATTATTGATTTCTTCGTTATCGTCTTTAAATGTGTCAATAAAAGAACTAATTTCACCAAGAATTGCTACCAACGCATCATCAGTGAAATCATTTTTCCATGAATCAAAATAAATAGTTTCAAAGCCATTATCTTCATTTTGTAGATACGTTTGCCACATTTTTAAAAACGTGGTTTTTCCTTGTCCCCATGGTGCATTGATACATAAAACAAGCGGTTCACCATTAGATGACTTAATAAATTGTGTCAGAATTTCTGCACTTTCTTTTCTTCCTAACTTATCATTCTGGAATGGCTCATTTGCTTTAATTTCTACTTCATTTGAAACTTTCACTGGAATATCATTCATAAAACCCTCAAGACTCAAAATTGAAAACCCGACAACCATACTCAGCTATCGGGCTTTTTTCAATCCTTAAAACCATTACGCCACCAACGTCGCATTAGAAATTTCTGCAATCATTTCGAGTGCAAAAAAAACTAAGCCAATCGGTTAAGGCATATCCGACTTATCGCCCCGTCGGGCTAGGCTTAGTTATTGGGGTTTTCGGGGGTGTTAAATCCCGATTAAATCATTTAAAACTTTTCAGCAACGCGCATAAAAATCATAAAAATAGCCAACAATTGAGCTAATCCTATACCCACACCAACGGACAAAATAAGGCGTGATAAATCGGCTTTTGTTTCTGCAATCTTTACCTCTAATTCTTTTATGTCGCGCTTGGTAGCTAATTCATCAATTTTCGCCTGTTCAATTTTAGTGACGGCTTTTGTAAGTACATCGGCTGTTTTTTCAGCCAAACCACTTTTGACTAATTCGTCGTAAAACGTGTAAGTATCGAACGGTATTGCGCTCATGGTGGTTAATCCTGTCGGTTAATGTTCAATTGTGTTATTGCTGTGATTTCAAACTGTCCAAATAATCCGCCCACCATTGCATCATTTTTCGGCGTTCTGGTAGATGTTGCGCTCGGTTGTAAGCGGCTTTAATTCGGTTGCGTTCCGCATGGGATAGTTGCCTCTCAATCATGTCAGAATTAAAACCTTGTTCATGCAATAAGGTACTGGCAGTGGTTCTAAAACCATGCGCTGTGTGTTGACCTTGATACCCCATTCGACGCAATGCCGCGCCAATTGATTCACGGCTGATATGTGGTTCGTTTGATTTACCTTGATTGCTTGCAAAAACGTATTGCCCTGAACCTGTCAGTGGGTAAATGTCGCGCAACAAGGCTATGCGGTACGATGTGGGTATCTTTCATTTTGTCAGCGGCAATGCGCCATTCTGCCGCATCTAAATCAAATTCACTCCATTCTGCCATTGCAAGGTTCGCGGGTCTGGCAAATATCAAAGGTTGTAGCTGTAACGCCGTTCGTACAACAAAATTGCCACCATACGAATCAATATCACGAAGCAATTGCGCTAACGGTTTCGGTTCAGTAATCGCGGCAAAATGTCCTTTAACGGGTGAAGGTAACGCGCCACGCAAATCAGCCGTTACGTCACGTTCGGCACGTCCTGTAGCAATACCATAACGAAGTGCTTGACCAATCAGTTGTTTGGCGCGTGCTGCTGATTCTTTAACGGGTCGATTGCCAAGCCACGGATAAACATCACGCTCTAAGCGTTGCTGTACATGGTTCAAATGGCTTTCACTCCAGCGGTTACGATTATTTTCAATAAATTCTTTGGCAATGGCAGAAAAGGTATTTTCTAAACTCCCCGTTTTTTCAGCTTTGCGTTTTAAAGATGGGTCGATACCGTCGGCGAGTTGTTAACGAGCTTCGTCTCGTTTATCGCGTGCTTGCTTCAAACTGGTTTCGGGATAAACACCTAAGGCTAATGTTTTACGTTTACCTCCAAAACGGTAATCCATTCGGAAATACTTTGAGCCATTTTGGTTAATTAGCAAATACAAACCTTTTTCGTCTGCGAGCTTGTAAGGCTTATCAGCATTGGGTTTTGTGTTCTTGCAGGCGGTATCTGTGATAGCCATGACGGTATCTTGTCTGTGAAATTACGATATGCCGTCAAAAATACCGCCATTGACGACGGTACGCCAATAGATTGTATTGGACATTGCAAGACAATAAAAAACCCGCTAAGTTAGAAAACTTGCGGGTTCTTTGAACTTCTTTGCACCTTGTAAGACACTTGTTTGGGAGTGAGACCGCAACATCTGGTTATTCATACGGCATAAAATAACGTTTTCCTATTTCCGTACTTTAAATATACCCCCAAAAATACCCCCAGTAGAACAACCCTGCCCCCTTTTTTTGTCCAAACCGTCGCGTAACGTCGTGAATTTTTCGCCTTGATGCTAAACTTCCCACTCTTAAATCACGAGACCCTCTCAAAATTCTTTCTCCGAGTGGCAAGAACGCAAGTTCGTGGTGGAGCTGGTGTTGGAGTCCCAGCCGTGATTTGAGTCTTAACCCGTCCAACGGAAACCTGCCGTTAGCCTCCAGCAATGGATGATGAGCTTTAGTGAAGTTGGTTGCTTCATGACGGGTTAATTCACTGCGTCAAAACCAGCACAAAGCCGCATTTAACCTGTAATTATCTGCGTCATTTAATCGGTCACAATGCCGTTCAAATCTTTACCAGTGTTGAATTTAAGCGGTCACAATCACACAGCTTTCGGCTTTCTACCCTGTGCCACAATCTTGCAAATTTGCTGATAACTCAAATCAAATTCGCGGCATAAATCAGCGTGATTTTTACCATTGAATTTGCGGCATATTTCGGCATTGCGAGAATCCACCCCAGTATTTTTTTTGATGTAAATAGGCAAGCCACCCCAGTTTTTACGCACCCATTCAACGATGTTTTCAGCGGTCAACGCATCAATGGCATGTGTGGTGGTCATCGTTTCGCGTAAGTCCGTTAAAAAATTATCCGTCACTCGTCCACCTGCAATGTTTCAAAATCATCCAATTCGATGGTCGAATAATCGTCGATTTTCATATCAATAAATTCGTTCATCAATTCGTTAAGTTGGTTTTCTTCGAGTGGATTTAACAACGTCATGGCAATGATAGGACACTAAAATTTGGAGGCGGGATTATATCCGCTTTTGGGTGTTGACATTGCTGTTGAAGTATTACGCGAAAGCCGCGTGATAATTAGGCTCAAGTGTTGACAAAATACCACACAAAAATAAACGGTGGCGCGGCATGAATGTCGTTTGACCACAGCTCGAAAACTAGAAAAAACTAGGTGATTTTCAGCAACTCAACCGCATCATCGACACTACGAACCACCGCGCCAATGCCACCGAATTTTTTAACCATGCTTAAAAACTTGGTTTGCGGTTCACTTGCCTTGCCCGTTTGGGTTTTGACTTCAAGGGCGGTAAAAACAGCGATTTTCTGCCCGACCATTTCAGATGTGACGGTGACGGATTGAAAGCCGATTAAATCGCTCGACCCAACGCACAAACCAAATTGCACACCGTTAATCATGCCAACGTTGTTACGAAACAGGCGCGTATCTTTGAGTTTGCCAACGGCTAAACGGATTTCATTTTGTAGGGCGGTTTCGGATTTCATTCAGTGGGTTCCATTGGTACGTCATAGCCGTGCGATTTGAGCCATGCTTTGCGCTCGTTCCACTTGATGTATGCCCACCCCGCTTTGTAGCCGCGTAATTTGCCTAATTCGATAAAATCATCAAGGGTTTTACATTTGCCCACCTCAAGGCGTTTGATTCGTTTCGCTCGAATTTGCGCCATAACGTCTTTGGTGAGTTCAACCATATCAACATCGGCGTGTTTGGTTTCTCGTTGCTCTGTGGGCGTTTCAAAGCCGCATTCAGGGCATTCATTCGGGTGTTGTGCTTTCGAGTAAGCGGCAAAGCATTCTTCGCAAATGTGAACCGCTGGCACGTCATCTTTGGCGCGTTTAACTTTGCCGTTCAACGTCCATTCACGGGCATCGTCAACAAAGCCGTGTTCATACGTTAAGCCTGCACAATCCAAGATGATGCAATCGGTTTTCGTTTCGTGTGGACGCATCACCCGCCCGACGGCTTGTAGGTAAATTGTCAGGCTCTTGGTAGGTCGCGCCAATATGCAACAGCTCGCAGCGGGAACGTCTAAGCCTTCAATGAACAGTCCCATATTCGACAACACGGTAAATTTGCCGTCACGCCACTCGCTTAGGGTTTGGTCGCGTTCATTTGCGGGGGTGTTGGCATCAAGATGTTTTGCCGATATGCCTATGGCCATAAATTCCGACACGATGTTTTTGGAATGTTCGACGGATGATGCAAAGACGATGGTTTTTCTGTGAATCTGGAGTTTTCTGGAGTTTTCAGATTTATGCACACCTAACCAATGCTTCACAATGTCCGCCGTGATTTCTTTCTTATCCATCAATTTAGCGGTTTGCGTGGCATTGTAATCGCCTTTTGATTTCTTAATGCCTCGCATATCGGGGGTAAATGGCGCGAAAACTCGAGGCTTGACTAAATGCCCCTCGCTAATCAGTTGCGCCATTGGTACGACCTGCACAATGTCGCCGTAGATTTCACCCAAACCACGACCATCTAAGCGTATTGGCGTGGCTGTTAAGCCGATAATCGTTGCATTCGCATAATGCTCAATAATTTGCTTAAACGACGCACTCACGCTCAAATGGCACTCATCGATAATCACCAAATCGGCTTTGGGTTTATCACGACGGGTTAAGGTTTGAATCGATGCCACTTGCACAGCGTGATTATTAACTCGTCCGTGACTTGCCATGATGACACCGTGGTCAATGCCGAATGCGTCCAGTTTGCCGCTGGTTTGATTGATGATTTCTTTGCGGTGGGCGATAAAAATTACCCGTTTTGATTTGTCGGTGGCGCGACGGATCATCTCACAGGCGATTATCGTTTTGCCTGCCCCTGTCGCCGCCTGCAACAGCACCCGATTATTTCCCGCGCCAATTGATGCCCGTAAATTTCCAATCGCGCCATGTTGGTAAGGTCTTAGGTCAATCATATCCGCTCACTAATTGACCAATACCGCGCCATCAATTGCCGCATTCTGGTTGATAAAACCGTGCAACTCGATTTGTAGCATTAACAGCGCATCTTTTATCGCCTGCCAATCGTTGACGATTTCAGGCGGCATGGTCTTGGTGTCGAATGCGTCTGAAAAACTGCCCGACAAAAACGTGAGGTACTCTTTCGCGTTTTTAATCGCTTCCTGGTGAATTTGTAACGCGCCGACCTCAGCATCAAGTCCCGCCTTAATTTGTTTCAATTCGGCAATGTCTTTTTCATGCCGTTCAAGCTGGTATTGTTTTTGGTCGATTTTCGTTTGCAAAGTGTTGAGTTCACGCGCCACGCCGTCTTTAATCGCTTTGGCTTGGTCTTTTTTGAGGCGTTCAATTTCACCTTTTGCGTTCTCAGCCTCACGTTTTGCCTGTGCGATTGCGTCATGGTTTTCGAGTATCAATTTTGCCCGTTCACCTGCAATGCGTTCTTCAACTTTTTCATTCACTTTGAAAGCCAAATCATTGCGAAGTTGGTCGTTCTGCTCGGTGATTGCCTTTTGGTCAATTTCTAACCAGTTAATGCGTTTTTGTTTTTCGTCGAGTTGTGCCTGTAATTCTTTTACGGCTTGCTCAACGTGTTTCGCGCTTAACTTCTTGCCGTCATCGTTCGCCTTATCATTTGCCAGTTGATACGCCGTTGGAATTTCAGCATCTGATAATTTGTTGAGTTGGTTCGTCTGTCTTAGCGGCAATTCTTTTTCCAGCATGCTGGAATTTCTCAAAATCGATTCAACACGGTGAGCATTTGCCAGATCGTACAAGCTGGATTTTTCCAATCCAAATTCTGCCAATCCAAATGCCTCGAATGATTCATAGCCCAAAATCAAGTAGCCCCTTTTCTGACGCATCCAGTACAATGTGGCGCGTTGAAAGCCCTGTGCTGATTTGCTCGCCTTCAATACCGATTCGACTAGCTCAATGTCTGCCGTCGAAAGCTCAACGCCATCATCCGCGTTTTCCAATACTTGCGTCGTGAGTGAATCAATCGCCATGGATACCACGTTGCCCTGCATTTCGATTTTCGTTAATTCTGTATTCATTTTTTCCTGCCTCAATTTTTCCAGTTTCACCCGTTGGCAAAACGTCAATTTCTATTCTGATTTTTTGGGTTTTTATGCTTGCGTTACACCGTTACACTCTCTAAAGAGAGTGTGTAACGTATGTAACGCTAAAAGCTCAAAATTAACCGACGGTACAATCGTTACGTTTGTAACGCTTTGTCACGTTCGTAACGCTTAACAATCAAAGTCAATTTTGTTTTCAATTCGCCAAATGTAGTCACCAAAACAACCTATTTTTTGAGTAGCTTCTAAATCCTTACGAACTCGATAGAAAGCTAATCTAAGCGCGTTTTGTTTTTTCTCAGGTTCGCTATCAACAGTAATCGACTGATAAGCCAACACGCGCCACTGCTCAATTGTGACAACCTTTGCAGGTATGTTTTGAGGGGAATCGGGGAATAAATCACAGATAATTTTAGGCGGCGAAATACCGTATTGCTCGATGACCTTATCAAGGCAACGCAAGGCAATTAGCGCATTATTGGACAATGCCTTTTTAGCGGGGGTCTTAACGTAATCTGTAGGCTCTAAAACAACACTTTCGGCAACAGGCTTAAACTTGAACGAAAACGGCTTAGGTTGCTCAAAGTTTTTCATCTTGGTGTTAGTAATCGTAATGGTTTCGGTATCGGCATCTTTTTTAACTTCATATTCAACGTCCATAGCCGCCCGAATTGAACTTGAACCGCGTGAACGTCCGTTAGAATCATTGCCGCTATGATGTACCACAACAACAGCAACGCCGCTTGACCTCAAATACAGGTCAATGTTTTGCAGAAATTTCGCAATATCTTTCGCGCTGTTTTCGTCACCATTGCCTAAGTTTCTGTGGAATGTATCAATGAAAACCACGCCGATATTACCGATTGCCTTAATCGTGTTTTGAATCGCTATTGCACTGTTTTCGTCAATAAACGCCGCTGGTACGGTGGTAATGTGAATGTTAGGCAATTCGGCGCAACCTTTGTCGATGTGATTGGATTTAATGCGTTTTTGTAGTCCGCTGTGACCTTCCCCACACGCATAAAGTACACCCGTTTTTTTGGTTTTTCGTCCGTGATACGGTATTCCAGCCGCGATACAGTACGCCATATCAAGCACCACAAAACTCTTACCGCTACCACTTGCGCCAAATATCAAACCTAAATCTGACTTCTCAATTAAGCCATCGATTAGCCAATTCGCCACATATTCATGCGCCATCATGTCAGCCAATGAAATCGTTGGGACTGTTGGCAGTGGTGGCGCGTTATCAATAACCGCCGCAAAAACGCCATCAGAAACCGTAATGACTTTGTGCTTGATGCCTGTTTCGCTCGTTAATAAATCTGCTCTAAATTGCGCCGTTTCGATTGCAAAACTGTGTTCGTAGGCTGGGTGTTGCGTATTCATAAAATTCATTCCTTGCAGGGTGCAAAGAACCACTAAACTAGGCATAATTAGCCCGTCAAATGTGTTTAGTGTTCAATAAAAGCCCTGCGTTAGTTAATTAACGTGGGGTTTTTTATTGTTCTTGCGCCGCAATAAACGCCTTCAAATAGGCATCTATGTCGTCCATGAAATGAATCGCCGCATAAGCCGCGTTAGCCGTATCAATCGGTGCAATGTGAGCGTGCTTTTCTTGATGACTAAACATAATCGCGTAAAGAATGCCGCGTGCTTGCATCGTAAAATCCGTAACAGAATCGACTAAGCCGCCTAAATTCGCGTCAGGGTTTGAAAGTCTATGACTAAAGTCTGGGGTGATTGTTGAGCGAACGTTGCCCGTTGATATATTCATGCGGTGATACCTTTGCTAAGAGTGGTAAAACCGTCACGCAATACTGCGAAGTGATTGGCGACGGAGTTGAGTGGGTTCGCAGTATCTCGCAAAGGTGAGACCCACCGTAAAGGTCGCCCAAACAACTCCATCATAATATGAATTTTAATTAGACCGAATTCGACCCAATTACAAAATGATAGGCACAAAAAAACCGCTTTTGATTGCGGTGAATTATCACCTTTGCTAAGAAACAGGCTGCGAAACCCGACCTCGTGTTGAGGTGGGCAAAGAATAGCGGGAGGGTTGTGTTTGGTCAAGTTTGTTTTAGTCTTGGTCGGATTTGAAATCTGACCAAGTGGTGTTTGAAACGCAACTAAGTTTTGACCTTTAAAGGGTGCGATTTGAAACGCGACCCTTTTACCCATTGGCTTTTTAAACGCGGTTTGGATCATGCCGTTTCCCCCATTGAAGCAATCAACTTTTCAATGTCTTCAACGCGCCACGCGGTCGTTCTGTCACTGATTTTGACGGGGTTAGGATATTTGCCAGACTTAACGCCGTTTAGCCAGGATGTACGACTGATTGGGATAATTGGAGCTATTGGAGGGTTAGCTTTGGGATTGCCGATAATGTGCCAAATTCTGTAAAAACCTTTTGTTGCCATGTTGTGTACTCGCTTGAGTTTTGTTGAACATGGTTAGGTATTATTCGCATATTTTTGTTAATTGGAAGGCACGAAATTTGGGCTTTTTCGTGCAGACATGAAATCACATCTTTTTCGTGCAGACATGAAATCACATCTTTTTCGTGCCAGTTTTTAATTGCCTTTTAATGCGCCAATTTGTGCCTCGATAGCCTCTAAAGTTTTTCTTCTTAACAACCATTCGGCTTTTTTCTTTGTTGTTCTCAATGCGCCAACAGGGTCATCAGTTTCCTTAAAAATAAGGCTTGCAATCTTTGCGTTAGTTATCTTTTTACCTTCAATATCACGACTAAGCGTTAAATCAATGTAAGGCAATAACTGATATTTTCGCCACTCATCAAAATCTTTATCACTGAAATTATTCTTGTTTGATTCATAGCCCGTTGCTTTTCTGTATTCGGTTAGCCAGTGTTGAAAATCACTTAGGATTTGTTCGTCTGTCGCTGTTAAATCAACAGTTACATTGGTTTGTAATCCGTTTTCAAAACTATTAGTAGTTTGTTGATAAAGAAAGTCGTAAGGTACATATATAGGCGCGTCTTGTTCTGGGGTTGAGTGTCTTTCAAAAACTTCGCATTGCTTCCAAATCTTTTGGAATAATTCATTTCCATTTTCTGCCGATTCTGCCTCCCACTCTCTATCCTGCCACACATGAATTGCAGGTGTGCTATACACGGAATAAGTATTGAATGGATATACTCTCAAGGCATCTAGTGTGCGCGAACTGAAAAATCCCCTGCGATTATCGTTAAACATCAGTATTGGGTATTCTTGTAACTCTTTTATCATCGGTAAAATGTCCATCCCTGCATTCTCCCAAACTTTACTAACGATAAATTGTCGTACTTCCAACAGGTAACACCACCCATTCAAATCCATACTTGCCAATTCATCATATTTGCTTAAATCAAACCAGCTAACATCTAATTCTTTACTCATTCACACCCCTTTACAGTGCCAAACCTTTAAAAAGAAAACTAAGCCAATCGGTAAAGGTGTCCGACTTATCGCGCCGTCGCGCTAGGCTTAGTTATTGGGTTTTCGAGGAGGTTTATGCCGCCTTGCTAAATGGAATAATCACGCCGCCCATTTTCAAACTGTCCAAATAATCCGCCCATGCTTGCATCATTTTGTGACGTTCTGCTAAATGCGCGGTGCGGTTGTAGGCACGTCCGTTAGGGTCTCTTACTGCGTGGGCTAATTGGTGTTCAATGAAATCAGGTCGGAAATTCAGCACTTCATCTAACAAGGTTCGGGCAGTGGCGCGAAAGCCATGCACCGTGACTTCATCCTTACTAAATCCCATTCGACGCAATGCCGCCAATAAAGCCATATCCGACATACAGCACGAACCATTGGGCGTGCGTTCACTAGGTAAAACAAACCGCCCGTGTTGAGTGAGTGGCTTTATTCTTTCCAACAACTCAATGACCTGTTTCGACAATGGCACGATGTGTTGAACGTTGGTTTTAGTGACTAAATACCGCCATTCTTTGGCTTCAAAATCGATATGTGACCATTCCATGCCGCGTAATTCGCCAGGTCTTACAAACACCAGTGGTGCGATTTGCAGAGCAGTTCTAACAATGACTGAACCGCTATAAGCATCAATCGCTCGCAACAATGCGGCTAACGTATTCGGTTCTGTGATTGCCGCGAAGTGTCCACCGCTAACTGATTTCAACGACCCTTTTAAAAATTGGCTTACGTCGGTTTCAAGCCTGCCAGTTGCAACACCGTAACGAAATATCAAGCCGCAAGTTTGCAAAGTTCTACGCGCGGTCTCGAATGCTTCACGCCCTTCAATTTTTCGTAATGCCGCCAACAATTCGGGGGCTTTGATGTTGGCAATCGGAACATTTCCAAGAGCTGGGAAAATGTCACGTTCCAAAATTCCTAAGGTTCGCTTTTGATGACTTTCTGATTTGTCAGTCATGTTTTTATCGAACCATTCACGCGCCACAATTTCAAAACTACTTTCGGCATTGATGAGATTCGCTTGCTTGACAGCTTTACGGGTTTCGCTGGGGTCAACACCGTTTGCAATTTGCTCGCGTGCTTCATCTCGTTTTTCACGGGCTTGTTTCAAACTGGTGTCGGGATAAACGCCAAGAGCTAATAATTTTTCTTTGCCGTTGATTCGATATTTGAGCCGAAAGTATTTAGCCCCATTCGGATTGACTAACAAAAACATTCCCTTTTCATCCGCGAGTTTATAAGGCTTGTCTTTAGCTTTGGCATTCTTGCAGGTGGTATCTGTGAGCATTGGGGGTATCAAATTCTGGGGGTATTAAATGTACCCCGAAAAATACCCCTTAAATCGGGGGTATGTCAATGTACTTCGTTAAACATTATTGAACAATAACAGGTATAAAAAAACCCGCTAAGCTATGAAACTTACGGGCTGATTGTACTTTGTTGAACTTTAAAAAACTTACTTTTGGCGGAGAGTGAGGGATTCGAACCCTCGGTACGTTGCCGTACACACACTTTCCAGGCGTGCGCTTTCGACCACTCAGCCAACTCTCCAATTATTTGATTACTGCTCGAAAGGGCGCAAAGAATAAGCGACTTCGCGCCACGTTGCAAGGCTCAAGCCATGATTTCTTCTAATTCTTCCCAGCGCGCATAGCTTTTTAGCAATTCATCATCCAAATTTTTCAATTCCGCTAAAACCAAATTGATTGCCGATTGTTCTTGTTTATAAAAACTTGGTTCATTCACTTTTGCGGTAATTTCAACGTGTTTGGCTTCCAACTCTTCAATTAGTTGCGGTAATTTGTCGAATTCTTGCTGTTCTTTAAAAGACAGTTTTTTCTTTTTCGGTGCAGTTGAATTTGAAACGGTCGCGAGTTTTTCAACTTTTGGAGCGGCTTTTTTAATTGCCGCTGCATCTGCTTTCAACGAATTGTGATATTCCAGCCAATCGCTGTAACCACCGAAAAATTCTTCTACATTTCCCGTTCCATCCAAAGCAAAAACGTTTGTCACCACGTTATCTAAAAATGCGCGGTCATGACTGACCAATAAAAGTGTGCCGTCAAATTCAACGAGTTTTGCTTCCAATAATTCAAGCGTTTCTAAATCCAAATCATTGGTCGGTTCGTCCATTACGATTAAATTCGCGGGTTTGGTGAACAAGCGCGCGAGTAATAAACGATTTTTTTCACCACCAGATAAACTTTTTACGGGCGAACGCGCACGCGCGGGAGCAAATAAGAAATCGCCCAAATACGAAATAACGTGCCGTTGTTGTCCGCGAATATCTACAAAATCATTGCCGTGTGCAATCGTATCGACAACCGTCATTTCTGGGTCTAATTGGTCGCGCAATTGGTCAAAATACGCAATTTCGAGTTTTGTACCTTGTTCGATTGTGCCGCTTGTTGGTTCGAGTTGTTGAAGTAATAATTTTAATAACGTCGATTTCCCTGCACCATTCGCACCGATTAAACCGATTTTGTCGCCTCGTTGAATCAGCGTTGAAAAATCTTTGATAATCGTTCGCTCGCCATAAGTGAAGCCTAAATTGGTCACTTCAATTACTTTTTTGCCCGATTTTTCGCCTGAATCCAAGCCCATTTTTGCCGTGCCTTGCGTGTTTCGACGTTCTGAACGCTCCGCTCGCAAACGTTCTAACGCTCGCACACGTCCTTCATTTCGGGTGCGCCGCGCTTTCACACCTTGACGAATCCACGCTTCTTCATCAGCGAGTTTTTTATCAAATTCAGCATTTTGATTGGCTTCATCTTCGAGTGCGGCAGCTTTGCGGGTTAAATAATCGTCGTAAGTGCCTTGCCACGAAACCAAATTCCCTCGGTCTAAATCCACAATTCGAGTCGCTAATTTTTGCAAAAACGCCCTGTCATGTGTGACAAATAAAACGGCACCTTGAAACGCTAAAACTTGCTCTTCGAGCCATGCAATGCTTTCAAAATCGAGATGGTTTGTCGGTTCATCGAGCAACAAAACTTCAGGTTCAATCACCAGCGCACGCGCTAAATCCACACGTCGTTTCCAACCACCTGACAAACCTTTAATTTTCAATTCGGGCGGTAAATTTAATTTGCTCAAGGTTGTTTCGACGCGCTGTTGAAATGCCCAGCCGTTACGCGCTTCGAGTTCATGTTGCAAATTGCCAAGTTCGTTTAAGGCTTTTTCATCTTCATAATCCATCGTTACAGACAAATCATGATAACGGGCAATAATTTCGCCTAAATCCCCTAACCCACTTGCAACGGCATCGTAAATAGTCGCATCATCGGGTAAATCAGGATTTTGCGCGAGCCACGCGAGACGTAATTCAGGTTGTCGCCAAATTTCACCCTCGTCGGCATGAATATCATTAGCGATAATTTTCATTAACGTCGATTTCCCTTCGCCGTTTCGCCCTAATAAACCGACACGTTCTCCCGCATCGAGTTGAAAATCTGCATGTTTGAGCAATGCGTGTGTACCGAAGGCAATTGAAACGTTTGATAATCTTAATAAAGGCATAATTTTAAAATCTAAAATAGTTAAAAAAAGCCCTAAAACTTGAGCAGCTTTAGGGCTTTTGTGAATGACAAAAAATCAATTTTCGTCTGGATATTTCAATTCTGCGCTCAAATTCCAAGGCGAAAATGGAAAGGGCAAAACATCTGTGGCAAATGTTAAATAAAGCAATAAATGGTAATCATAAATGGCAAGACCACGTCCGAAACTTAAAATATGACGATTTTTCTCACCTGAAACCAACAGAAAAAATAATTGCAACAAAATCGGTATCCACGCAATCCAGCGTACTAACGTGATAACCACTGCAAAAAGCAACATCAAAAAGATGCGTTTCCAAATTTGCACCTGTGATAATCGTTCATTGATTTGCTCTTCCATCAAATTAACCTCTGTTCATAATATCGCGTAAATCAAGAGCCGCTGCGTTTGCACGAGCGATATAGTTCGCCATTGCAAGCGAATAGTTAGCAAATAAACCGTAACCATTACCGTCTAAAACCATTGGACTCATGGTTGGCGTTAAACTGTTTTCAAGTTCACGAATCATAATATCGACCGTACGCATCGCCCGTTTATCAAGCAAAATGTCGTGGAAATCGTGTTTAATGGCTCGCAAAATATGAAGCAACGCCCAACTCGCGCCACGCGCTTCGTAGAACACGTTATCGATTTCCATCCAGCCAACTTTTGCGTTGATTTTGCCGCTAGCTTCTTCGAGTTCTAATTCTGTTAAACCTGGTGCAAAGTTACTGCCCCCCGCATTTGAACTTAAACGCGTTGATAAATCGCCTAACCGTTTAATCACAACCTCGGTGTATTGCCACAAGTTATCCGCACGCGAATAAAATTGCGCTTTTTTGCCTGCACCAGGATCGTTTAAACGCCCCATGTATTTGTGCAACGCTTCAATCCCTTTTTCATATTCGGCTTCGGTTGCAGGTAACGCCCAAGAATTAGGTTCGTAGTAAAAATACGGTTCAGCAATCGCTAAATCAGGATCTTCACCCGATTGTGATTGATCGCGTGAAAAGTGGTTACGCAACGCGGTTGACGCATCACGCAACATTACCAATGCGCCCATTTCCCAACTTGAAATGTTATCGATTAAAACACCAGGCGGTGCAACGTCATTGGTGATATAGCCACCGCTTTTATGCAACAACGTGTTTGCAATATGAGCGAGCGTGTTCGCGTAGGTGTAACCAATCGGTAAGTTTTTAGCTAAATTTTCGTAGCTTTGAGGATCTGCCGACCCTCCATGCTCACCTTCTTGAACACTTTCACCTTCAGGCGGTATTTCTGGCGTGAGACCTGCTTGAGCAATGGCAGATTCTAAAATGTTAAATTGTTTGGGTTCTGCGCCCCACCACTGTGCGAGTACAAACAACACAAAAAGAACCGTCGCGCCTAAAACGCTCAGTATCCATGTCGTACCTTTTGATTTGATGTCTGATATTTTGTCGCTTGCCGCCATAATTTGAACCTTTTAAGGAAATATATTTGCGTATTGAAATCTAAAATTGTGGCGCATAGTAGCAGGTTTTTGATGCTTTTTGCGCGGCTACACAGGCTTTTTTTTCGCTCTTGGATGCGCGTTGTCGTAGACCTTGGCTAAATGTTCAAAATCTAAATGGGTATAAATTTGTGTTGTAGCGATGTTGCTATGTCCAAGTAATTCTTGTACGGCGCGTAAATCTTGGCTCGATTGCAATAAATGGCTAGCAAAGGAATGACGAAACATGTGCGGGTGAACATGCTGCGAAATTCCTTTTTTAATGCACCATTGTTCAAGTCGTAATTGCACCGCGCGGCGACTAATTCGACCGCCTTTTTTAGACAAAAAAACAGCAAGCTCTTTTTCATTATTGGGCTGGCGATGTTTAAACCAATTCTCAATTGCCTCTACCGCTTTGCTGCCAATCGGTAAAATGCGTGCTTTACCGCCCTTTCCCGATTGCACGCGCAACGATTTATCCTTTAAATCTAAATCAGGCAAATTCAATTCCACCAATTCACTTAAACGCAAACCCGATGAATAAAAAAGTTCAAACATCGCTAAATCTTGTACTTCTAAAACCGAATCTGTGCCTGCTTCGAGCAAGCCTGAAATTTGGTCAACATCTAACGTTTTAGGGAGTTTGCGAATGGCTTTGGGAGCTTTGACATGTTGTGCGGGATTGAGTGTCACTAAATTATGTTTAAGCAAATAATTATAAAAACTGCGAATCGCGGATAATTCACGCTGCAAACTCGCACTGCCTAATCCTTGCCGATGCCGATTTGCAACGTGATAGCGAATATCATTCGGTTGCAATTGTGACCATTGTTCAAATTTTTGTTTTTGGCAAAACTGCATCAAGTGACGCAAATCACGTTCGTAATTGGTGAATGTGTTAAGCGAAACACGTTTTTCGATTTCTAAATGTGCAAAAAAATCAGTGAGTTGTTGTGCGGCGGGAGAATTTGGCTTCATGAAATACTTTTGTGAAATTAGCAGCATAATGACGATGAATTAGGATAACAGAAAACCATTAAGCGGCTAATTTCGCAAAAATCGTCAAAAAGAGTGAAAATAAGCACATCCATAACAATAAAAATTTCAAAAATAAAAGGATTCTCATGACAATTAAAAATGCGTTTTATGCACAATCAGGTGGTGTAACGTCCGTCATTAACGCAAGTGCATGTGGTTTAATTCAAGCCGCACGTTTGCATTCGGACAAAATTGGAAAAGTGTATGCAGGGTTAAATGGCATTATCGGGGCGTTGCAAGAAGAACTGATTGATACCAGTTTTGAAAGTGATGCCGACATTGCAGCGTTGCGTTACACACCTGCTGGAGCATTCGGTTCATGTCGCTACAAATTAAAAAGTTTAGATGCGAATCGCGCCGAATATGAACGCTTAATCGACGTTTTCAAAGCACACAACATTGGCTATTTTTTCTACAACGGCGGTGGTGATTCACAAGATACGGCGCATAAAGTCTCGCAAATTGGAGAACAAATGGGTTATCCCCTCACCTGCATTGGCGTACCGAAAACCGTTGATAACGATTTGCCCATTACCGACAACTGTGCAGGCTTTGGTAGCGTTGCAAAATACGTTGCTGTGTCGATGCGTGAAGCAAGTTTTGACGTAGCGTCAATGTGTGCAACCTCAACAAAAGTCTTTGTGATGGAAGTTATGGGACGACACGCTGGTTGGATTGCTGCTGCTGGTGCATTAGCGGCTGATGAAAATCACGATATTCCGCTCGTCATTTTGTTCCCCGAAGTGGAATTAAATGAAACTAACTTTTTAAACGCTGTGGATGTAAAAGTTAAACAATACGGTTATTGCTGCGTTGTGGTTTCTGAAGGTGTAAAAAACAGTGAAGGTAAATTTTTAGCCGAAGCTGGTGGCAAAGATGCGTTTGGTCACGCGCAACTTGGCGGTGCAGCACCAGTGATTGCAAATTTAATTCGAGAAAAATTAGGCTACAAATATCACTGGGCAGTCGCGGATTATTTGCAACGCGCCGCGCGTCATATTGCCTCAAAAAATGATATTGAACAGGCTTACGCCGTTGGCAAAGCAGCATTGGAATTTGCCTTAGCAGGTAAAAATGCCGTTATGCCAACGATTGTGCGACTTTCAGATTCGCCTTATCAGTGGGAAATTGGCAGTGTTGATTTAAAAGATGTGGCAAATGTTGAAAAAATGTTGCCGCCTGAATTTATCAGCGAAGATGGTTTTGGTATTACCGCTGCGTGTCGAGCCTATTTGCAGCCACTTATTGCAGGTGAAGATTATCCGCCTTATAAAAACGGTGTTCCTGATTATGTGGTTTTGAAAAAGCAATTAGTGGCAAAAAAACTCGCCGAATTTAAAGTTTAACGTTGCAATTCACTTATACTACGCGCCACTTTTTAAACTCTCATAAAAATTAAAAAACATGGACTTAAAATTTCTCGACTTTGAACAACCGATTGCCGTTTTAGAAGCAAAAATTGAAGAACTCCGTCACGTTGAATTTGATAACAAAATCAACATTTCTGACGCACTCGAACAGTTAGAACAACGAAGTGAAGCCTTAACTGAATCTATTTTTGCGAATTTGTCGGATTGGCAAATTTCACAACTTTCACGTCATCCAGGCAGACCTTATACGCTTGATTACATTGATTTAATTTTTACCGATTTTCACGAATTACATGGCGACAGAGCTTACGCTGACGACCCAGCCATTATTTGTGGATTGGCAAAATTAGATGATCAGCCCATTGTGATTATTGGGCATCAAAAAGGCCGCGATACGAAAGAAAAGATTTATCGCAATTTCGGGATGCCGCGCCCTGAAGGTTATCGAAAAGCGTTGCGCGTGATGAAACTTGCAGAACGTTTCAAATTGCCAATCGTTTGCTTAATTGATACCCCAGGAGCCTATCCAGGTATCGATGCCGAAGAGCGCGGACAAAGTGAAGCCATTGCTCGCAATTTGTTTGAAATGGCAAAACTCAAAACGCCCATTATTTGCACCATTATTGGCGAAGGTGGCAGCGGGGGCGCGTTAGCAATCGGCGTAGGCGATCGTTTGATTATGCTTGAATACAGCACTTATTCGGTGATTTCGCCCGAAGGTTGCGCGGCAATTTTGTGGAAAAGCCCTGATAAAGTTCAACTTGCTGCCGAAGCAATGGGCATTACCGCTGACCGAATTCGTGAACAAGGCTTTTTAGACGAGGTCGTTCGTGAACCATTAGGCGGCGCACACCGCAATTTCAAAATCACTGCTGAAAACTTAAAAGAAACTTTGTCGCGTCATTTAACCGATTTAAAACAGCTGGACACGCATACGTTGCTCGAAAAACGCTATCAACGGATTATGAGTTTTGGTGTATTTGAAGAATCGGCGAAGTAAGGTCAATTGATAGTGAAAAACGAATACGTTTTTGACGTTTTAATTATTGGCAGCGGTGGCGCGGGTTTAACGCTAGCTTTAAAACTGGCTAACGAACATACCAATGTGGCTGTTTTGTCTAAATTCGCGTTAACCGCTGGCAGCACTTATTACGCACAAGGCGGTATTTCAGCGGTTTTCGATGCCGATGATTCACTGGAATCACATTTGAACGACACGCTGAATGCTGGTGCAGGTTTGTGCGACGAAGACATTGTGCGATTAACGGTGAATCACGGGAAAGAATCGATTGATTGGTTGCGTCAACAAGGCGTTTTATTCACCGAAGAACAGACGCTTTCAGGTGAAACAAAATTGCATTTAAACCGCGAAGGCGGACATTCGCATCGGCGTGTTGTTCATACCGCCGATGCAACGGGCAAAGCGGTTTCGTTGTCACTGATTGAACGTGCAAAGGAAAATCACCACATCGAACTGTTTGAAAATCACAATATCGTTGATTTGATTACCGAAGAAAATCGTTGCGTTGGCGCGTATGTTTTTAATAGTTCAAAACAAAAAGTCGAAACATTCACGGCGAAAATTATCGTCTTAGCGACAGGTGGCGCGAGTAAAGCCTATTTGTACAGCACCAATCCGCAAAGCTCGACAGGTGATGGTATGGCAGTCGCGTGGCGTGCGGGTTGTCGAGTGAGTAATTTGGAATTCATGCAATTTCATCCAACGTGTCTTTATCATCCAGCAGGCAATTCATTTTTAATTAGCGAAGCGGTGCGTGGCGAAGGTGGACGTTTGATTTTGCCTGACGGCTCAGCGTTTATGCACCATTTTGATGAGCGTGGCGAACTTGCGCCGCGTGATATTGTGGCGCGTGCGATTGACCATGAAATGAAAAAACGCGGGATTGATTGTGTGTATTTAGACATCAGCCACAAACCTGCGCCGTTTATTCGTGAACATTTTCCAAACATTTATCAAAAATGCCTTGAGTTTGACATCGATATTACGCAACAACCGATTCCTGTGGTTCCCGCAGCACATTACACTTGCGGTGGCGTTTTAACAGACAGTTTTGCTCGAACCGATATTGAAAATTTATATGCTGTCGGTGAAGTCGCTTGTACAGGTTTGCACGGGGCAAATCGCATGGCGAGTAATTCGCTGTTGGAATGTTTAGTTTTTGCACAGCGTGCCGCGCAAGATATTCAGCAAAAATTGCCTACGTTAACGATGCCCCAAAATTTACCGCTTTGGGATGAATCAAAAGTCAGTGATTCCGATGAAGAAGTGGTTGTTTCGCATAATTGGAATGAATTACGCCATTTCATGTGGGATTACGTTGGCATTGTTCGCACCGACAAACGCTTGCATCGAGCAATGAATCGGGTCGAATTACTCAAAAAAGAAATTGCCGAGTATTACGCGCATTTTCGTGTGACGAGTGATTTGCTCGAATTACGCAATTTAGTGATTGTCGCCGAGCTGATTATTCGCTGCGCGAAATTACGCAAAGAAAGTCGCGGCTTGCATTACACGTTAGATTATCCAGAAACAGACAATTCTAAACCACCTCAAAACACGGTACTTACGCCGACTAAATCACATTAACTAGCAGAGACTTAAATCATGAATCAAGACCAAATCAATCAAGTCAAAAATTATTTATTGGGTTTGCAGGATCATATTTGCAAAAGTTTAGAAGGCGAAGAAACGAGCGCGAAATTTATCGAAGATAACTGGACTCGCGCCGAAGGTGGCGGTGGTCGCACGCGCGTTTTAAACGGTGACACGTTTGAACAAGGCGGCGTGAATTTCTCACATGTTTCAGGTTTTAATTTACCGCCTTCAGCCACTGAAAAACGTCCCGAACTTGCCAATCGCCAATTTGAGGCAATGGGTGTTTCACTGGTGATTCATCCAAAAAATCCTTACGTTCCAACGTCTCATGCCAATGTGCGTTTGTTTATCGCCAAAAAAGAAGGTGAACCCACGATTTGGTGGTTTGGAGGCGGTTTTGATTTAACGCCATTTTATCCGTTCAAAGAAGATGTGGTGCAATGGCACGAAACCGCAAAAGCGGCTTGTGAGCCATTTGGTGCAGACGCTTATCCAAAATATAAAAAATGGTGTGATGAGTATTTCTTTTTGAAACATCGAGGTGAAACACGCGGCGTGGGCGGGTTGTTTTTTGATGATTTAAACGAAGGTAGTTTTGAAGAGTGTTTTGCGTTTATGCAAAGTGTTGGAAATGCTTACATTCAAGCCTATTTGCCGATTGTGCAAAAACGTAAAAATACGCCTTATGGTGAACGTGAGCGTGATTTCCAATTGTATCGTCGCGGGCGTTATGTGGAATTTAACTTAATTTATG
>JAQTXN010000162.1 GCA_028688755.1 Methylococcales bacterium
CCCAAGTTATAACCTTGGCTTACGCCATCAACTGTAAAATATGGATTGTAAAAACCAAACTGATAACTGGTTAAATAGTTACTGTTATTAAACGCTAAATTCACCCGTTTGCCAGAACCAAACACGTTGTCTTGCGAAATGTTGGCATTTAAAACAATCCCTTGAACCTGCGAATAACCAATACCCGCCATCAAATTGCCTGATGGTTTTTCGGTTACGCTGTAATTCACATCGATTTCATCGGCTGTTCCTGCAACAGGCGGTGTTTCAACATTCACGTCTTCAAAATAACCTAAACGTTCTAAACGCGTTTTGGAGCGTTCAATTTTAGAACTCGATGCCCACGCCGCTTCCATTTGACGCATTTCACGGCGCAACACTTCGTCACGAGTTTTGGTGTTTCCTTTGATGTTAATTCTACGAACTGAAACTCGTTTTGCTGGATCGACGAAAAAGGTCATATCCACGGTTTTTGTCGCTTCGTGAATTTCGGGAATCATGTTCACATTCGCAAACGCATAGCCGTCATCACCCAAACGGTCAGAAATGGCTTTGGACGTTTCTGTTGCACTTTTGCGTGAAAAGACTTCGCTAGGTCCCACTTTCATGAGTTTGATTAACTCATCGGCAGGCACAACTAAATTACCCGCTAGTTTGACTTTATCCAGCGTATAAACATCGCCTTCTTTCACGTTGATGGTAACGTAAATATCTTTTTTATCAGGCGTAATAGCAACTTGCGTAGATTCGATGTTGAAATTGATATAACCACGATCTAAATAGTAAGAGCGTAAAGTTTCCAAATCGGCAGACAATTTTTGTTTCGAGTATTGGTCGTCTTTGGTGTAGAACGACAATAGATTTGACGTGTTTAATTCTAACTTTTTGAGCAATTCAGCATCATCAAAAACGTTATTGCCAACTATGTTAATTTCTTTGATTTTGGCAACGCGCCCTTCGGAAATTTTAATGAAAATGGCGACGCGATTTCGGGTTAAATCAGTGACTTCAGTTTTAATCGTTAAACCATATTTCCCGTGGCTAAGATATTGACGATTTAACTCTTGTTCGACTTTATCGAGTAATTGACGATCAAAGGTTTTACCTTCTGATAAGCCAATTTTTTTGAGTGCCTTCTCTAAATCATCTTTGCTTAAATCTTTGTTGCCTTCAAAAACAATTTTTGCAATGGATGGTCGTTCAACTACATTTAAAACCAGCGTTGAACCTTCACGTTCAATTGAAATATCTTTGAAAAATCCTGTTTTGAATAACGATTTAATCGCAGGAGCAGTGTTATCAAGTGAAAAACGTTCGCCGACTGTGACAGGCAAATAGTTATAAACTGTTCCTTCTGAAATACGCTGTAAACCGCGAATTTTAATGTCTCGAACAACAAATTCTTCAGTTGCGTGAACCATTGGCGAAACCGCTAAACACAGCAAAATAACACGAGAAAGTTTTTTTAATTTCATAGACACAAATCTTGGACGATTAAACGGAAATGGATTTAACTAGCACAAATTGTATCACAAGGCACAAATGGCGCGTTAAGCCGTCATAGTTATATTTTTGTTTTAGCATCAAATCGCTCTGCAATCAGGGTAATCAATTGACATGCTAATTCGGTTTTATTTGTCATCGGTAAGGTTTTTTTACCGTCTTGCCAAAAAACGTCTAACGCATTTTCATCACGTTCAAAACCGCCTTCTGCACGCCCTACCCAATTAGCGGCAATCATGTTCAGATTTTTGCGTGTTAATTTATCACGAGCGTAATGTTCCAAATCGTTTGTTTCCGCTGCAAAACCTACTGTAAAAGGTGGTGTTTTTAACGCCGCCACATCTGCCAAAATATCAGGATTTTTTTGCAGCGTTAATGTCAGTTGGTCAGCATTCTTTTTAATTTTCTCGCCACCACAAACAACAGGACGATAATCCGCTACTGCTGCTGTGCCGATGAAAATATCGCAATTTTCTATATTTTCAAAAACAGCGGCGTGCATTTGTTCAGCCGTTTCCACCTGAACAAAGTTACAGTTTGCAGGTGGTTTTAATTGTGTCACACCACTGATTAACGTCACATTTGCCCCCGCTTTTTGTGCAGCCAGCGCAAGCGCGTAACCCATTTTCCCCGAGCTACGATTTGTCAAATAACGCACTGGGTCGAGTGGCTCACGCGTCGCACCAGCGGTAATTACGACGTTTAAATTTGCCAAACTTTGCGGCATCGTTAAATCCGAAATCAAACGCTGACAAACTGTTTCAGGCTCTGCCATCCGACCAACACCAATTTCACCGCAGGCTTGTTCGCCCGATTCAGGCGAAATTAAATTTATGCCGTGATTTTGCAAAATTTTTACATTCGCTTGTGTTGCAGGGTGATTCCACATGACGTGATTCATCGCAGGCGCAATATAAACAGGGCAATTTGCAGCCAAATAAAGCGTTGAAACTAAATCATCGGCTAAACCATGTGCCATTTTTGCAAGTGTATTTGCCGTTGCAGGTGCGATTACAAAAACATCAGCCCAACGCGCGAGTTCAATGTGTCCCATTGCATGTTCGACTTCGGTATCAAGCAATTCGCAATGCACCGCGTGACCTGATAATGCTTGAAACGAAAGCAGCTGCACAAACGCAGTAGCAGCTTGCGTCATCACCACGCGAACCTCTGCGCCTTGTTTTTTCAAAAGGCGCAATAATTCGAGCGATTTATAAACCGCAATTCCGCCTGTGACGGCAAGTAAAATTCGACGTTGTGAAAGCATTAGTGAGTCAATCTAACTTCCGCTTCATGGTATTTTTTTGCACATACATCGGCAACTTCGGCAGGTAATTCTGGTGCAGGTGGCGTTTTATCCCAATCCAAAGATTCTAAATAATCACGCACATACTGTTTATCGAAACTGGGTGGATTTGTACCGACTTTGTAATCTTTTACATCCCAAAAACGTGATGAATCAGGCGTTAAAATTTCATCGATTAAATGCAACGTTCCTTCATGGTCAACGCCAAATTCAAATTTGGTATCCGCAATAATAATGCCGCGTTCTTTTGCGTAAGCCGATGCTTCTTTATAAAGTTTCAACGTGACATCACGCACTTGCTCTGCCATTGAGCGACCAAGTAAAGCTACGACTTGTTCAAACGATACGTTTTCATCGTGTTCACCCACAGCCGCTTTCGTCGAAGGCGTAAAAATTGGCTCAGGTAATTGCTCTGCTTGTTGCAAACCTTCGGGCAATTGAATACCGCAAATCTGTCCTGATTTTTGATAATCCTTCCAACCAGAACCAATCAAATAACCGCGCACAATGGCTTCAACTGGCAATGGCGTAAGTTTTTTCACAATAATCGCACGACCTGCAACTTGATGATATTCGTTTTCATCTTTCAAAATATCTTCTAACGGAATGTGCGTTAGATGATTGGGAATGATGTCGTGTAATTTATTAAACCAAAAATTCGAGACCGTAGTTAAAACCCTGCCTTTGTCAGGAATTGGATTAGGCAAAATCACGTCAAATGCCGAAAGTCGGTCAGTTGTAACAATCAACATATATTGATTATCGATGTCGTAAATATCACGGACTTTGCCACGCGCAATAAGTTTTAACGACGGTAAATGTGATTCGTATAAAGCGGTTAAGGTAGTCATTATCAAATCCTCATAATCAAAAAAGCCCGCTATAAAAACGGGCTTCCTTTGCTAAAAAATTAGCAAGTTTTAGTTTTTCGTTTGGTCAACGATTTTGTTTGCACCAATCCACGGCATCATTGCACGCAATTTTCCACCTGTTACTTCAATTGGGTGTTCAGCGTTCAAACGACGTTTTGCGGTCATTTCTGGGTAGTTTGACATACCTTCTAAAATGAATTTTTTCGCATATTCGCCGCTACGGATATTTTGCAAAGCTTCACGCATGGCTTTACGGCTTTCTTCGTTAATGACTTTTGGCCCTGTAACGTATTCGCCGTATTCTGCGTTGTTTGAAATTGAGTAATTCATGTTTGCAATACCGCCTTCAAACATTAAATCCACAATCAATTTCAATTCGTGTAAGCATTCAAAATATGCCATTTCTGGTGCGTAACCCGCTTCAACTAAGGTTTCAAAACCCATTTTTACGAGTTCAACTGCGCCACCACATAAAACCGCTTGTTCACCGAACAAGTCAGTTTCGCATTCGTCACGGAAAGTCGTTTCGATAATGCCTGAGCGACCGCCACCGATTGCAGAAGCGTAAGACAAGCAGATTTCTTTTGCTTTGCCTGAAGCGTTTTGTTCAACCGCGATTAAATCAGGAATACCGCCGCCGCGTACAAATTCTGAACGCACAGTGTGACCTGGTGCTTTAGGCGCAATCATGATGACGTCTAAATCTTTGCGTGGCACGATTTGGTTGTAAATAATCGCAAAACCGTGTGCAAACGCTAACGCCGCACCTTGTTTGATGCTTGGTTCGATGACTTCTTTGTATAAATCTTTTTGGAATTCGTCAGGTGTTAAAATCATGACGATGTCAGCACTTGCAACAGCGGCTGGCACGTCTAACACTTTTAAGCCATGAGCTTCTGCTTTTGCAACAGAAGTTGAATTTGGACGTAAGCCGACAACTACTTCAACGCCTGATTCTTTCAAATTCAAAGCGTGAGCGTGACCTTGTGAACCGTAGCCGATAATCGCTACTTTTTTGCCGCGAATGATTGAAAGGTCTGCGTCTTTGTCATAATAAACTTGCATTGTTTTTTCCTGTAAAGGTTAAAGTTAAAAATTAAAAAAAGGGCTGTTAAATTACAGCAAATCAATATCGATATATTTCAGCGCGTTGTCGATTCTGTCGAAATCATCAAACCGTTCAAACAAATCATTTTCCAACTCGTCTTTGTTTTCCGAATTTGAAAATAACGTTAAAACCAAACGTCCATCGCGTAATTGCAACGAGGTTCTGATTTCGCCAAAAACATCAATGATTGGCTGTTGAACCCAAACTAAAAAGTCTGCTAAATCGTGTTCAAAAAGATAGGCTTTAATTTCTTTTGCTTCGTTTTTTAAACGAAACGCTTTTTGAATCACTTGAAATGAATGCTCGAAAACAGCGATTTCTTCTTGCGCCTTGGTTTTGTGCATTTTAAAGATGCAATCCTTTTTCGCCGCGAGAAATGCCCGTGGCTCCTGAACGCACGACTTCGATAATACTGCCTTTATCAACCGTTGCAATAAACGCATCGAGTTTATCCGATGTTCCCGTCATTTCGATAACGTAAGACGTTGGCGTAACATCGATGATTTTGCCACGGAAAATATCCACCACACTGCGTAATTCGTCGCGCATTTTATCGGTGGTTTTGATTTTAACCAGCATCAATTCGCGTTCAAT
>JAQTXN010000033.1 GCA_028688755.1 Methylococcales bacterium
AAAACACACGAATCACTTCAGCTTTTTTGTTCACAACATGGTCGATAAAACCAGGATCTTGATGTGAAAAACCGTTGTGATCTTGTCGCCAAACGTGCGAAGTGAGCAAATAGTTAAGCGAGGCAATCGGTCTGCGCCAAGGAATACGATTCGTGGTTTTGAGCCATTTTGCATGTTGGTTAAACATGGAATCGATAAGGTGAATAAACGCTTCGTAGCAGGAGAAGAAACCATGACGACCTGTGAGCAAATAGCCTTCGAGCCAACCTTGGCAAGTGTGTTCGCTTAAAATTTCCATCACACGACCATCTTGTGACAAATCGGTATCTTCAGGCAGAATTTTTTCCATCCAAACACGCTGCGTTGCCGCAAACACATCGTCCCAACGGTTTGATGAAGTTTCATCAGGGCCAAAAATACGGAAGTTATGTTGCAAGCGATTATTTTTCATAATATCGCGTAAGAATGTTCCCATTACGCGCGTTGCTTCGGCTTCAACGCCACCTGGCACAGGCACATTCACAGCGTAATCACGGAAATCTGGCATACGCAAATCACGCAATAAAATCCCGCCGTTTGCGTGTGGATTGTCGCCAATACGACGATTGCCTAATGGTGCAAGTTCTTGTAATTCCGCTAACGGTGTGCCGTTTTCGTCGAACAATTCTTCAGGTTTATAACTTTTCAACCAATTTTCTAAAATCGTAATATGGTCAGCATTATTCGCTAAACCCGACAATGGCACTTGATGTGAACGCCAGAAATCTTCGGTTTTTTTACCATCAACGCTTTCAGGGCCAGTCCAGCCTTTTGGCGTACGCATAATAATCATTGGCCAGCGTGGACGTTTTAACGCTTTCGTATCTGCTGCTGTGCGCCATTCTTTTTGAATCGCTTTAATGTCAGCAATACACGCTTCTAAAACCGCCGCCATTCTTGGATGCACAACATTTGGGTCATTGCCTTCAACGTAATGCACGTCGTAGCCGTAACCTTCAAATAATTTGGTTAATTCTTCTTCGCTGATGCGACTTAAAAGAGTTGGGTTGGCAATTTTGTAACCATTCAAATGCAAAATTGGCAACACGGCACCATCACGGGCGGGGTTTAAAAATTTGTTTGAATGCCAAGACGCAGCCATTGGCCCAGTTTCAGCTTCACCATCACCCACAACGCAACACGCAATCAAATCAGGATTATCAAATACGTTACCGTAAGCATGTGAAACAGCGTAGCCTAATTCGCCGCCTTCATGGATTGAACCTGGTGTTTCAGGAGCAACGTGACTTGGAATACCACCTGGAAATGAAAATTGGTGGAATAAGGCTTTCATGCCGTCTTTATCAAGCGAAATGTTGGGATAAAATTCGCTATAAGTGCCTTCAAGCCAGCAGTTTGCCACCATTGCAGGGCCACCGTGACCAGGGCCACAAATAAAAACCATGTTCAAATCATGTTCTTTAATCAAACGATTAACGTGAACATGAATGAAATTTAAACCTGGTGTGGTTCCCCAATGTCCCAAAAGACGCGGTTTGATGTGAGAGAGTTTTAACGGCTCAGTTAACAGTGGATTATCGAGCAAATAAATCTGTCCCACCGACAAATAATTGGCGGCTCGCCAATAAGCGTTCATTTTTTCTTGTAACGCTGCGTCGAGTTTGAAGCTATACGTTTTTTCTGCCATAAAAATTCCTCACAATTATTTAAAAATATGAATCACTATAAGATACAAGCAACTTGCCGCGTCGCCAGTGTCGATATTACTACTAATTTCAAAATTACCTGAATGAAAAGGTAAGAATTACTACGATAACAAAAGAGTTTTAATGCTATGTGACACAACGTGATTATTTTCAACTCGCCACAAATTTTGCCCTTTTTGTGGCGAAAGTCGTTTTAGTCTTCTAACTGTTGAATGCCGTCAAGCGTCCAATTTGCGTTAAAGCCCGATTTTGATTTTACAAAATGCCACACTTCACGCACTTGATTTGCTTGACCTTGTTCATCTTCACGCATAATCGCATCGAATAATACGACCGCTTCAAATTCTGAACTCAATTCACGAATTTCAAGTAAATCCGCATCCAATTTCAATACATCGGTGTTATTTTCTTCGGTTGAATTTTTAAGCTGTGCTTGAATTTCAGCGAAGACTTTATCCGTTGTTAAACCACGAATTTCAGCAAAATCACGCGCATCCCACGCCTCTTGCAATGCCATGTAACGTTGTTTCACGTCGTCTAAAAAGGCTGCCGTATCAAAACCTGCAGGCGTTGACGTATCACGCGATTTGGCTAAATTCACCGTTGAAGACGATACCGTTGCATCCCCTTTTTTAAACATAATGTCGGTGTTGAAATCCGCTGAACTACCTGAATTCGTCGAAGGTGCAGAATACGCAGGTTCATTTGAAGTACGTTGGTAACTCGGTTGCGAAATGGGCGCAGCAGGATTCTTTTTCGCAAAAAAGAATCGATATGCCAAATAACCTAAGCCAGCAAGCAATAAAAAGTTAAAGAAACTAAAACCGCCTGAACTTTTCGTTGCGCCTGTGTTGTCAGCGTAAGGCATGGGTTGGGTGTAGCCTTGATTCGGAGCTGGGGCATATTGCGGTGCAGGTTGCGCGTAACCTTGTTGTTGAGGCTGTTGCATCGGTTCGGCGTAACCTTGTGGAGCTTGTTGTTGAGCATAACCTTGTTGAGGTTGCGGAGCAGGAGCATAGCCTTGATTTTGTTGCGGTGCAGGCGCGTGTTGCTGTTCATTACCGCCCATCATTGAACCAACCAATCCACCAACGGCTAATCCCGCCGCCGCTCCCATTGCACGGTCTTTCCATGATTGATTTGAGTTTGTTTGTTGTGGTTGATGATTTGGCATCGCCGCAGGTGCTGGGCGACTTGCAGGCGGAGTTGCCATTCGATTTGATGGCGGTAAATCCGCACGTTTCATTGGCGCACTGTAAGAAGGTTTGCTACCAAATGACGTGCCGCCACCAAGACGTTTTGCTTCGGCAGTTCCAGTTGCGCCTAACGCTAAGGAAATCAAGACCAAACTATTCACAAATGCAGTCGTTTTTTTGTTCATAAAATTCACGAATTCCAATTAAATAATTTAAAAAATAACGCGAACAATCGCGTTCTACACAATAACAAATCTTACGAGTTAGCAAAAATTAACTTTTCGGCAATGTTGCGATTTTAACGTGTTAAGCGAATAATTCACTCAAGTTTGTAACAGAAAAAATGTAGAGTATTTGTTTTTTAATCGTATTTTTAATTTTAGAGGTCACAATTATGACAAAAATCGTTGATGTTAAAGCTAGAGAAGTTTTAGATTCACGCGGCAATCCAACTGTTGAAGCAGATGTAATTTTAGCGTCAGGCGTTATCGGTAGCGCAATCGTGCCATCAGGCGCATCAACAGGCGAGCGCGAAGCGATTGAATTACGCGATGGCGATAAAGCGCGTTATTTAGGCAAAGGTGTTTTAAACGCGGTTAAAAATGTCCAAACTGAACTTCGTGATGCAGTAATTGGTTTAGACGCTAATGACCAAGCAGGTTTAGACGCAAAAATTATCGCGCTCGATGGCACAGAAAGTAAAAGTCGTTTGGGCGCAAATGCCTTGCTTGCCGTATCACTTGCAACCGCTCATGCGGCGGCAAATGCCAAAAAACAACCCCTCTACAAATCCTTAAATACCTCGGGCGAATTCATTTTGCCTGTGCCAATGATGAACATCATCAACGGTGGTTCACACGCAGATAACAGCGTGGATTTGCAAGAATTCATGATTTTACCTGTCGGCGCACCGAATTTTCGTGAAGCAATTCGTTATGGCGCAGAAGTTTTCCACAATTTAGCCAAAGTGTTAAAAAGCAAAGGATTAGCCACAACGGTAGGTGATGAAGGCGGTTTCGCCCCCAATTTGTCATCAAATGAAGAAGCTATCGAAGTCATTTTAGAAGCTATCAAACTCGCGGGTTATGAAGCAGGTAAAGATATTTATTTAGGTTTAGATGCCGCTGCGTCAGAGTATTTTCATGACGGCATTTACGATTTAGCGTCAGAAAATAAAACCTACACCTCAGCGCAAATGGTGGATTTCTTAGCCGATTGGGTGAATCGTTATCCAATTATCAGCATTGAAGATGGTTTTGACGAAAACGATTGGGATGGCTGGAAACTCATGACCGAAAAGCTCGGCAACAAAATTCAACTTGTTGGCGATGATTTATTTGTGACCAATCCAAAAATTTTGCAACAAGGTATCGATAGAAATATCGCTAACTCGATTTTGATTAAAGTGAATCAAATCGGCACATTAAGTGAAACGTTTGCTGCCATCACAATGGCTCACAAAGCAGGTTACAGCGCAGTTATGTCGCATCGTAGCGGCGAAACCGAAGACACAACCATTGCAGATTTAGCGGTTGCCACAGGCACAGGACAAATCAAAACAGGTTCACTTAGCCGTTCAGACAGAATTGCAAAATACAATCGCCTCATGCGAATCGAAGAAGAATTAGGCTCGCTTGCAAAATATGCAGGTCGTAGCGCGTTCCGTATGCTTTAAAAATGGAGCTGGAGTGTGAACCTGTGGTTTGCACTCCAAAATTTTAATGAAAATAATCGTCCTTATCCTTTTCGTCCTTATCGGACAACTTCAATATCGCCTCTGGTTTGGCGACGGTAGCATCAATGAAATTGCACAATATCAAAGCCGTTTAGACGAATTAAAAATCCAAGTTGAAGAAAAAAAACACCGTAATGACAGACTTTATGCTGAAGTTTTAGATTTACGCAAAGGTCAAGAAGCCATTGAAGAACGCGCTCGTGACGAACTCGGTATGATTAGAGCGGGGGAAACATTCATTCAAGTCATTGAATAGCATTAAATAATCATTTATTCCAAAAATAAGAACAAAAGGCAAATACATGAATCACGCACACACAAATTCGAAATACATTTCAAACTTTAATAGCTGGGCAGAGCAAAAACGTTTTGTTAATTTCACGGATCAAGATGCAGAGTTCTTGAAAATTCTTCATCCTTTTGCTACTCAATATGCCGACACATTTGTTGAGAAACTTTACGAACATTTATTGCAATTCCCCGACACCAAACGTTTTTTTAGCGATGAAAAAGTCTTATCTCGCTTAAAACTCGCACAAAAAGCCTACTTCATGGATTTAACGTCTGGCGAATACGGCGAAGAGTATTTTCAAAGCCGAATCAAAGTGGGTATTTCTCATCAGCGCGTCGGATTACCGCCCCGCATTTACATGAGTACCTATTGCTACTACATGCAACTGATGATTCCGCAAATTTACGGCAATCCTGCTTTTGATGTTGAGACGGCAAACGGCATTTTCAGTGCGTTGCACAAAATTATTAACCTCGATCAAGAACTCGCCATTTCTGCGTATATTCATGCCACAGACGAAGTTATTTCACGTCAAACGGAAGAAATTTTAGAAATGTCTACGCCTGTGATTCAAATTTGGGAAGGCGTTGTGGCGGCTCCCATTATCGGAATGCTCGACAGCTCTCGTACGCAGCAATTTATGGAACGTTTGCTTGAAACGATTGTGGCGACAAATTCACCTGTGGCATTGATTGATATTACGGGCGTGCCGCAAATTGATACGGCTACCGCACAACATTTAATCGATACGATTAACGCAGTAAAACTTTTAGGTTCGCAAGTGATTATTACAGGCGTTCGTCCTGTGATTGCTCAAACATTGGTGCATTTGGGAATCGATTTAAGCGGCATTATCACTCGCCCCACGATGGCATCAGGTTTAAAAGTCGCCCTCGATAAATTGTCAATAAAAGTTATTGATACTTCAAAAGGCTAAGGGAGTTTAGAAAATGGACGAAAATAGCCTTTCAGTTATCAAATTAAAAAACATTCTGCTTGTCACCGTTCCCGACGACCCAGGTGACGACATCATTCACGAATTGCAAAATAAAGTGCTAAACGCGATTGAAAAATATGAATCAAAAGGACTGATTTTAGATATTTCCAGCGTGAACATTTTGGATTCTTTTTTTGCACGAATGATTTCAGAAACCACGCAAATGGTGGCGTTAATGGGCGGACAAACCGTGATTGCAGGTATGCAGCCGAGCGTTGCCATTACAGCAACCGAACTGGGTTTGCATTTAGGTAAAGCGATTTCAACCCTTGATGTTGATAAGGCGTTAGATATTTTTTCGGATAATTTTAAATTGGTGTAGCTATGGCAACGCAAGAAACAGGCGAAAATCCAATTAAATCCGAAGGCGATATTGTGACGTGTCGAAAATTGATTCGAAATGCCGCCACGGCAGCGGGTTTTGGTATGACCGATGTGACGCGAATTGTGACAGCCGTTTCTGAATTAGCACGAAATGTGTATGTGCATTCGGGAAGCGATGGCGTAATGCGTTGGCAAACGCTTTATCAAGCAGGGCAAGTGGGTATGCGCTTAGAATTTGAAGATTTCGGTAAAGGCATTCCTGACATTGCTCAAGCATTAGAAGCGGGCTTTACCACCGCAGGCAGTATGGGAATGGGGCTTTCGGGCGTAAAACGGTTGATGGATATTATGGATATAAAAACAGAAATTAACGTTGGCACCACCGTTCTCATTGAGAAATGGGGACGGGCTAAATGACCTTTCACGTTGACCCAATATATCTGGTGATTTCAAATTCGGCAGAAGTGATTGCGATTCGGCGTATTGCAAAAGAAATGGCGCACGACATCGGCTTTGATGAAGCAACACGCACTGAAATTAGCTTAGTGGTAAGTGAGTTAGCGTCAAATATCATCAAATATGGGCAACGCGGCATTATCAGTTTGACACCTGTTTGTGATCTGCATCGAGAAGGCTTGATGATTGAAGCCGAAGACGATGGTGAAGGTTTTAACGAACAAATCGCCATGCAAGATGGTGTTTCAACTTCTGGCACACTTGGCGTAGGTCTTGGTGCAGTAAATCGGTTAATGGATGAATTCGATATTTTGCGACGTGAAAACCATGCTGGAACTCGGATTGTGTGTAAACGTTGGCTGCATGACAACTCAAATGTGGCAGGCGAACATTGTCCGTTTGATTTTGGCGTTATTTCCCGACCTAAAATAGGCGAAACGGCTAATGGCGATTCTTACGTTCTCAAGCAAACAAAAGCAGGTTCACTAATTGCCGTTATCGACGGTGTGGGACATGGTGTTTTGGCGCATCAAGCAGCCAGTGCTGCACGGCAGTATGTTGAACGTCATGCCGAATCACCATTGCTCGATATTTTCAAAGGCGTTGACAGAGCTTGCGCTGCAACACGCGGTGTAGTGATGGCAATTGCGGTTTTTGATTGGCGACAACAACTTTTTCGTTTTGCCAGCGTTGGCAATATCGAAGTGAGCGTTTTTCATGGGAATCGCGAAAAACCTAAATTCATTGTACGAAGAGGGATTGTCGGCAAACACGCGCCGCAACCCGTAATTACTGAAAATGAATGGCACACGGGCGATATGCTTGCCTTGCATTCAGACGGTATTTCAAGTCAGTGGTCATGGAGTGATTTTAGTCAAGATGCCGACCATCCCGCGCAAGTGATTGCTGAGAATATCTACAATGCAAACCAAAAAGATTATGACGATGCCACGATAATCCTAGTCAAATGAAAAAAGAAGAATTCGAGCAGCTGCTCTCTGAAAAAGCACGCATCATTGAAGAATTACAAGTCGAATTAGAAGAAACTAATCAAGGCATCATTGCGCTCACAATGGAGCTTGAGCAGTTAGAACAAGAAAAGTTGCGCGAACACATTGATGTTATCAAACAATTGCAAATCGAACTCGCCGATACAAACAAAGGCTTGCTCGCGCTTGCGGTTGAACTTGAACAGTCCGAAGAAAAATACAGCAGTATTTTGAAAAATGCCGCCGAAAGTATTTTAACGTTTAACGATGAAGGCAAAATCAAAACGACGAATCCTGCCGCCGCCTTGCTTTTTGATTATTCCGAAGACGAGTTGTTAGGCATGAACATTAACCGCCTAATTCCAGAATGGAATCGTATTAAGTTTGAATTTAATGAAGATGAAAAAATTGCCCAATATGCAGGCGCGTCGTTTGTTTTTGGTACAAAACGCTATGGCGATACCTTTCAAATTGAATTCACATTAGGCAGACCCATTTTTGCAAATAAACGTCAATGGCTGCTCATTATTCGCGATATTACCGAGCGTAAAAAAGCCGAAGAAGGTTTGCGTCTCATGGGGAAAATTTTTCATGGCAGTACCGATGCGATTGTCATTACCAACATCAATAGCAAAATTATCGATGCCAACGAATCTTTTTCGACGATTACAGGTTATGAAAAAGAAGTTGTCATTGGCAAAAATCCCACCTTTTTGTTTTCTCATAAACACAACGCGCAGTTCTATTTTCATTTGCGGCGCACGCTAGTTAAATCAGGCGCGTGGTCAGGTGAAGTGTGGACAAAACGTAAAAATGACGAGATTTATCCTATTTGGTTATCGCTCTACAGTGTCAAAGATGAAAATAATGCCACGACGCATTTTGTTGGAATTTTTAGCGATATTACAACGCGAAAAGCGGCGGAAAATCAGCTTAAACAATTAGCCCATTACGATCCGCTCACGGGGCTTCCTAATCGCACCCAATTTACCGAACGCTTAAAATGGACAATTGAAGTCGCGCACCGTGACAATCAACAAGCCGCGTTAATGTTTTTAGATTTAGATCGTTTCAAACTGATTAACGATACGCTAGGACATCAAGCGGGCGATCAATTGTTGATTGAAGTTGCCAAGCGTATGACAGACTGCGTGCGTGAAGTCGATACCGTTTCACGTCTTGCAGGTGACGAATTCACCATTATTTTGAATAATGTCAAATCGCCCGAAGAAGCAGGACAAGTTTCGAAAAAAATCCTTGAAGCCTTTAAAATACCGATTCAACTCGAAGGGCGCGATGTGTTTGCGTCAACGAGTATTGGCATTACGCTGTATCCCAATGACGGCACAACGGCAAATCAATTGATTAAAAACGCCGATACCGCGATGTATCACGCCAAAGAGCGTGGTCGTAATAATTTTCAATACTTCTCCCATTCGATGAACCAAAAGGTGTTAGACGAATTGGAAATGGAAACAAATTTGCGCCAAGCGTTAAAAAATAACGAATTTTCGTTAAATTATCAGCCGCAATTTGATTTAAAAAATAGAAAAATGATTGGGTTAGAAGTGCTATTGCGCTGGAAACATCCCGTATTAGGCATGATTCCCCCCGCTGTTTTCATTCCACATGCTGAAAAAAGTGATTTGATTATTACGATTGGTGAATGGGTTTTAAAAACAGCATGTGAAAAAAGTATGGCATGGCAAGCTCAAGGTTTGCCATCAGTTCGCATTGCGGTAAATTTGTCAGGCATGCAATTAAAACAACACGATTTAATTGAGCGCGTGAAAAGAATTTTGCATGATACAAAATTACCGTCAGAACTGTTAGAACTTGAATTAACCGAAGGCGTTTTGATGGATAACGCTGAAATGACAATTAGCACACTTAACGAACTAAAAAACATGGGCATTCGATTATCGATTGATGATTTCGGCACGGGCTATTCGTCGCTGAGTTATTTAAAACGTTTTCCAATTGATACGTTAAAAATTGATCAATCATTTGTGCGCGACATTACAACCAACGAAGATGACAACGCAATTGCAGCGACCATTATTTCAATGGCACACAATTTACGTTTAAAAGTGATTGCTGAAGGCGTTGAAACAAAAGAACAATTGGACATTTTGTACGATAAAAGTTGTGACGAAGTGCAAGGTTATTATTTTAGTCATCCGTTGGATGAAACACGATTATGCAGCTTGCTTGCAGGCTTAAGGAATTAACATGACAACACAACGCAAAGCCGTCGCGCTGATTTCGGGCGGACTTGATTCATTGCTTGCCGTCAAAGTCGTGCAAGAACAAGGTATTTATGTCGAAGGGATTAACTTTTTTACTGGCTTTTGTGTCGAAGGACACACACATGCGATTCGCAATCATGACAAAGCCAAACCAAAACGCAATAATGCGCTTTGGTCAGCCGAGCAATTAGGCATCAAGCTACATATTATCGACGTGATTGACGAATACAAAGATGTACTCATTAACCCTAAACACGGTTATGGCACTAACATGAATCCGTGCATGGATTGCAAAGTTTTCATGATTAAAAAAGCCAAACAATGGATGCTCGAAAACGGATTTGATTTCATCATCACAGGCGAAGTGATTGGACAGCGTCCGATGTCGCAAACTAAATTCAAATTGCCACAAATCGCCAAAGAATCGGGAGCAGACGACTTAATTGTACGTCCGTTGTGCGCCAAAAATTTAGAACCGACATTGCCTGAACGTGAAGGCTGGCTTGATCGTGAAAAATTGCTAGACATTACAGGTCGCTCGCGCAAGCCGCAATTTGCGATGGCTCAAAAATGGGGCATTGAAGATTTTGCTCAACCTGCGGGCGGTTGCTGTTTTTTAACTGACAAATTTTATTCGGCAAAACTCGTTGATTTGTGGCAATCAAACGGTCACAAAAATTATGAAATGGACGATATTATGTTGCTCAAAGTTGGGCGGCACTTGCGCCCTGCTCCGCATTTCAAATTGATTATTGCCCGTGATGAAGGTGAAGGACGTTTTATGCAAGGCTATCGCAAAGAATTTATCAACGTGCGACCCAGCAGCCATAAAGGTTCGATAGCGTTAATTGATGGTTTGCCTAAAGAAGAAGATTTTGAATTGATAGCCAGCGTCGTGGCACGTTATGGTCAAGGTCGAAATGATGAGGCGGTAACGCTTGAAATTGTCGAAAAAAATGGTGAAACACATTCACTGACGGTTTCACCATTTAAAGACGATGCAAAACTTATTGCGTGGCAGGTTTGAGTTGAATCGCTTGCAATAAATCTTCTTTTTTCACCGCACCTGCGTGGCGATAAATAATTTGCCCCGCAGGATTCACGACGACCGTGTAAGGCACTGTGTTTGCGCTATTTCCAAGTTGTTGCGAGAGATTAAAACCCTCCCATTCACTCGCCACTAAAACGGGATAATTCATTTTTGCCGTCTCTTTGAAACTCGCCACGGCAGGTAATTCATCAATGGCAACGCCAATAAACTGCACATTTTTCGCGGCAAATTGTGTTTGCAATTGCATAAATTCGGGAATTTCTTTTAAACACGGATGACACCACGTTGCCCAAAAATTGATAACCAGTGTTTTTCCCGACCATTCTGAAATGTTGTGCATTTTTTCTTCGGTGTCGGGAAATGAAAATGTGGGCAATGCGTCATCGGCTTGCCCTGAACCCGATAAAGCAAATAGCAAAGTAGTGATTTTTAAGATTTTCACAATTTTTAGCCAAGAAATTGAAATTACGATTTGTAGGGGCGAATCATATTCGCCCGACATGCGCGAAACATAATAGACAAAGGTTCATTTACATCATAAAGCGGTCGTGAATGGTAGGGCGAATATAATTCGCCCCTACGAGGATAATTCCCGCAACTCTTGTTACTCAATCACTTTCAAACCGCCCATATAAGGCAACAACACTTCGGGAATATGAATTCGTCCGTCGGCATCTTGATAATTTTCCATCACGGCAATCAATGTGCGACCAGCCGCAAGACCTGAACCATTCAAGGTATGCACTAATTCTGGTTTGCCCATTTCAGGATTGCGCCAACGTGCTTGCAAACGACGCGCTTGGAAATCTCTAAAATTACTGCACGACGAAATTTCACGGTACGCATTTTGACCTGGTAGCCACACTTCTAAATCATACGTTTTGCTTGAAGAAAAACCTGTGTCGCCCGCACACAAAAGCATTTTGCGATACGGCAAGTTTAATTTTTGCAAAATCATTTCTGCATGAGCCGTTAAATCTTCATGCGCTTGCACCGAATCTTCGGGTTTTACAATTTGCACGATTTCCACTTTTTCAAATTGATGTTGGCGAATCATGCCACGCACATCACGTCCATACGCACCTGCTTCACTTCTAAAACAAGGACTGTGACATACAAATTTAAGCGGCAAATCTTTTGCGTCCACAATCATATCGCGCACAATGTTTGTCACTGGAACTTCAGCGGTTGGAATCAAGTAATAATCAGGATTTTCGCTCGCTTTGAATAAATCGGCGGCAAATTTTGGCAATTGCCCCGTGCCGCGCAAACTGTCTGCATTCACCAAATACGGCACATACGTTTCTTGATAACCATTCTCGCAGCTATGTGTGTCGAGCATGAATTGAATTAACGCACGTTGCAAACGAGCTAATTGACCGTTTAAAACCACAAAACGTGAACCTGTGATTTTCGCGCCCAGTTCAAAATCGAGTAAATTACGCGCCGTGCCTAAATCAACGTGGTCTTTGACTTCAAAATCAAATTTAGGTAAATCGCCCCAACGGCTGATTTCAACATTATCGTCTTCGTCTTTGCCTTCTGGCACAGAAACGTCGAGTAAATTCGGAATGCCCGACATTAGCGCATCGAGTTCCGCTTGGATTTCTGATAATTCCGTTTCAGCGGCTTTTAATTCATCACCTAAATTCGCAACTTTATCGAGTAACGGTTGAACATCTTCGCCTTTCGCTTTGGCTTGACCGATGGCTTTTGAACTTGAATTACGTTCGCTTTGTAATTCTTGGGTTTTGGTTTGAACTGCTTTACGACGCGCTTCTAATTCGCTGTAATTTTCGGGGTTAAAAGCAAAATTACGTTTTTTCAATCCTGCAATGACAAAATCTAAATCGTTACGAAATAACTGAACATCTAACATTAAAAGTACCTTTTGAATAAAAATTTAAAAACATTGCGGCTAGTATATCTGCAACGCTATCTATCATCTACACCGCAACGCGCATTTATCGCCGCGCTAAAAAGCAAGATGATTTAAACTATTTACCAACAATCAAAACCTAAAAAGTTAAATTATGACGTTCGTAAAAAATTCCAAAAACCTTTTCAAATTCGCGCTACTTTGCAGCGCGTTAGCGTTTCCCGTTTTCACGTCAGCCGAAGTGTTAGACAACATTATCGCCATCGTTGAAGACGATGTGATTTTAGAAAATGAATTACAACGCGAAGTTTCAACCATTGAACAACGTATTGCGGCGAGTAAATCGCCAATGCCGCCCCAATCGATTTTGCGTCGCCAAGTGTTAGAACGCATGATTGTCGATAAATTGCAGCGTCAACTTGCTGAAAAAGCAGGCATTAACGTCAGTGAAGACATGCTCAATTCGTCTGCTTCCGATATTGCACGGCGCAATAATTTAAGCCTTGAAGAATTTCGCGTTGAACTTTCAAAACAAGGTATTGATTACGCGGCATTTTTAGAAAATTTAAAAAATGAAATCGTGGTCAACGAACTGCGTGGACGTGAAATTGGCGGCAAAATCAAAGTGACTGACCGCGAAGTTGAACATTATTTAGAAACCCAAGGCAAAGTCAGCGACGACTTGGTGCAATATCATTTAGGACACATTTTAATTTCTGTGCCTGAAGGGGCATCAGCGTCAACGATTCAAAAAGCGCAAGAAAAAGCAAGTGAGTTGGTGAAAAAACTACGCGCTGGGCAAGATTTTACCCAAACGGCAATGAGTGAATCTAACGATGGCAATGCGTTAAAAGGCGGCGATTTAGGTTGGCGAACCTTAAAAGATATGCCGACCTTATTTGTGAGTGAAGTCAGTAAATTGCCGCAAGGTGCGGTTTCTGAGCCACTACGCAGTCCAAGTGGTTTTCATATTATTAAAATGCTCGAACTCAAAGGCTCGCTTGCAGACAGTCACTCGATTGTCAAAACTAAAGTGCGCCACATTTTGGTTAAAACCAATGAACTTGTCGATGACGCAGAAGCAAGCAAGCGTGCGTGGACATTGAAAGAACGTATTGCCAGCGGCGATGATTTTGCCACACTCGCGCGGTCAAATTCCGATGATAAAGGCTCGGCAATTAAAGGCGGCTCGCTCGATTGGGTTGAACCAGGTGCGCTGGTTAAACCGTTTGAAGATGCGATGTCAAAATTAAAAATAGGCGAAGTCAGCGACCCCGTGCAAACGCAATTCGGTTGGCACATTATTCAAGTGTTAGAGCGTGAAAACCGTGATAACAGCGCAGAATTTAAGAAAAACCAAGTCCGTGACGCTATTCGTAAACGCAAAATTGAAGAAGAAACTGAATTGTGGCTACGCAAATTGCGCGATGAAGCGTTTGTCGAAATCTACAGCAATCGGATTTAACGCATGGTTGAAGTTAATTCGTTCGATATTATCGTCAGTCAACTGCGTGCGATTATCAAACACCGTCATTTGGACGGAAAACGTAACGCCGTTTTACTTTTAGCCAATGAGCTTGAAATCAATCCGCTTGATTGCGCGGCAGCATTGCTGTCGTTGCAATTTGAAGGCGTGGTTTGTTCACCGCCGCCGCCTGAAATCCCCCTTGTTCCCATTGAACCGCTCGATTTGCCACCGATTAAATTGCAGCGTTACCGTTTAGATGTGGGTAAAAAACAGCGCGTGGAATTTGAAATGCTGCACGATTTGCTCATTGAAGAATCAGGCGTTGATAGAAATAACATTCAAAACGTCAGCATTCGTAATGATTACACGTTGCTGGAATTGCCTGATGAAATGCCGTCGGACATTTTTTTGCATTTAAAAAATGTCGCCATCAACGGTTACAAACTCAACATTAAACGCTTAAAAGTGCGTAAAGACACGCCGCACAAATCCAGCAATCACTTTCGTCGTAGACGCTAAAACATGAAAAACATCGAATACATTAACAAACCTGAGCAACTCGACGATTTATGTCAGCGCATTGAAAACGCGCCGTGGATTGCCGTAGACACCGAATTTTTGCGTGAAAAAACCTATTACCCCAAATTTTGTTTGTTGCAACTCGCAACGCCTGAGTGGGTGGCATGTGTTGACCCGATTGCATTGCCTGATTTAAAAAAACTTTTTGACGCAATTTACAATCCGAATGTCACCAAAGTGTTTCATTCTTGCCGCCAAGATTTAGAAATTTTTTATCAGCTCACGGGCAAATTGCCCTCCCCGATTTTCGATACCCAAATTGCCGCGCCACTGCTTGGTTTTACTGAATCCGTAGGTTACGCGATGCTTGTTTCGAGTTTCTTGAATATCAATTTAGAAAAAACGCACACAAGAGCGGATTGGAGTGCGCGACCTTTAAGCCCAGATGAAATCCAATATGCAGCCGATGACGTGATTTATTTGTGTGATATTTACCAAAAAATGACAGCGAAATTGGAAAAATTAGGGCGTTTGAATTGGTTAAAAGAGGATTTTGCCGCGCTGGAAAATCCCGCACAATATGAAACGCATCCTGACAATGCGTGGTTGCGCGTGAAAGGAAAAAGCAAATTAACAGGCAAACAATTGTCGATTATTCAAGCAGTTTCAAAATGGCGTGAAGCGGTTGCTCAAAAAGAAAATCGTCCCAAAAACTGGTTGTTGCGCGATGAACAATTATTTGATTTTGCAAAATTTCAACCTGAAACCATTGATGCACTGTTGAAAATTCGCGGTTTAAATGAGCGAACCATCAATTATCACGGCAAAGAATTGTGCGCGTTAATTAAAGCGGCAAAAAATGCACCGCCCATTCCGATGCCCGAATATACGAAAAGTATTTCAGGTAAAAATCAGCAACAAGAAGCGATAGTCGATATTTTATTTGCCTTGGTGCGAATTCGCGCGGAAGAAAATCAGCTCAATCCGACCAGTTTAGCAACACGCAATGATTTAGAGGATTTACTCAATGACAACGATTGCTTATTGCTACACGGCTGGCGTTTTTCAATGGTTGGTAATGAATTGCAACAACTTTTAAGTGGCAAAGCGCAATTAAAAATTGAGAATAACAGTGTGCAATTTAGCTGTATTTAATCGCATTTTTCACCTTGTTTTGCCCCCACATAAAATGTGAAAATGGTCGGCTCATAACAAACTAAATTAGAGAAAGATTTTGACTGTAAAAAAATACCACGCCGTTGACCGTGTGCAACTTGCAAAAGACATCGATGCTGTTCAAAAAGAACTTTTAGGCAATACGACTATCGATGATTTCAACCATCTCAAAAAAATTGAAAGCTGGGGACGAATCTGTACAGGTTTAGGCTATGCGACAGCGTGGATTATTCCCAATCCTGTGTCGGCGTATTTAATCAGTCAAGGTAATTTCACTCGCTGGACAACGGTCGCGCATCACATTTTGCATCGTGGTTATGACAAAATTGACGGCATTCCCGCGCATTACACCAGCAAAGGCTTTGCAAAAGGTTGGCGACGTTATTGGGATTGGCTCGATTGGATGTATCCCGCTGCGTGGGACACCGAACACAACGATATTCACCATTATCATTTAGGTGAAGAAATCGATCCCGATCAAGTTGAATTCAACATGGAAACGTTACGCCAATCGAACATTCCGACATGGGGACGCTATGCGTTATTAGCCATGATGGCAGCAAGTTGGAAAATTATTTATTACGCCTCTTCAACCTTGACCGAACATCGCGCCATTCAAGCCAAAGAACAAGGCGGAAAACGCAATCAAATTTCTCGTGCCGATATGTGGAATCCGTTAAAACCTGCGGGCAAAGATTTGTGGCTCAGTTGCATGTTGCCTTATGGAACGGTGCAATTTGTGGTGATTCCATTGTTGTTTTTACCACTTGGCGCAGTGGCGGCGACAAACGTTTTGATTAACGTGTTAATTGCTGAAGTGTTCACAAATCTACATTCATTCTTAGTGATTGGCCCAAATCATACGGGTGAAGATGTGATGATGTTTGACAACAAAGCGAAAGGTAAAGGCGAGTTTTATTTGCGTCAAATTGTCGGGTCGGTGAATTATCCAAGTGGCACGAATGTGTTGGACTTTTTACACGGTTGGTTGAATTATCAAATCGAGCATCATTTATGGCCAGAAATGACCGCTAGCCAATATCAAAAAGCGCAACCGCTAGTCAAAGCGATTTGCGAAAAACACAACATTCCTTATATTCAAGAATCCGTTTTCACACGCTTGCGTAAAACGCTTCATGTGATGGTTGGCAAAACCTCAATGTTACGTCCCGCTATAGTTTAAAGTCATGTTTGCCTCGTTTAATCTGCCCTTTCCTACGTCAAAACAACCGACTGTTAGTTGGTCAGGTTTAAACGGCTGTGCCGACGCATTAGCGTTGGCCAGCGCGATTCAATCGAATCAAAAATTATTTGTTATCGTCACACCCGATGCACACAGCGCGTTGCGTTTGGAACATGAACTCGCGTTTTTTTTAAATCATTCACAACCAATTTTGCATTTCCCCGACTGGGAAACGTTGCCGTATGACGTGTTTTCGCCGTTGCCAGAAATTATGTCAGAGCGTTTGCAAACCTTGACAGCCTTGCCCACGGTGAAAAGTGGCGCGTTAATCGTGGCGGCAAATACATTGATGCACCGCATCACACCGCCTGATTTTTTAGCGCAACAAAAACTAATTTTAAACATTGGCGATTCGCTTTCTGACATTGCACAGCAACTCAAACAACGTGATTATCAGCAAGTTTCGCAAGTTTTCACGCACGGTGAATTTGCGTTACACGGTTCGATTTTGGATATTTTTGCAATGGGAAATCGCGTGCCGTTGCGTTGTGAAATCGAAAATGGCATTTTGAAATCGTTACGGGCATTTGATGTCGAAAGTCAGCGAGCATTTTCGACGGATGAAAAAATTGAATCACTGACCATTTTGCCAGCGTGTGAATTCCCAAGTAACGAAAGCGAAAAAGCAACGTTGTTTGATTATTTGCCGAAAGCCGCAATTTTTGTGCTGTTGCCGAATTTAAATGAAGCCATTTTTGATTTTGATAAAACGGTGAAAAGTCGTTTTGAATTGCGAAAAAATGACGCGCTACCGCCTGAAAAATTATTTTTATCGCCTGAAAATCTAGCCATTGAATTTAAAAAGCATGAACAAATCGCGCTAGATATTTCTTCATCTTTGCCAGACATTAGTTTTAATCCACATTCCAAACAGCCTGCGCAGGCGTTAACGCAATTTGTTGAAAATTTTGATGGCAAAGTTTTGTTTGTCGCCGAATCAGCAGGACACCGTGAAGCGTTATTGCAAACCTTAAAACGCGAATCCATTTATCCAAAAGCCGTCGCGGATTGGCAGACGTTTTTAAATGCTCAACATTCGCATTGCATCACCGTTGCGTCGCTCGATGTGGGTTTGATACTTGAAAATTCCGCGATTGCGTTAATCACCGAAAGCCAATTATCAGGCGAAAAAGCCCCACAACGTCGCCGTCGAAAAGCGTCTGCAAGACAACTTGAAACGCTGGTTGCGAATTTAAATGAACTCACGATTGGCGCACCTGTTGTGCATTCGGAACACGGTGTTGGGCGTTATTTAGGTTTGCAAACGCTAACCATCGGCGGCATGGAAGGTGAATTTTTAGCGTTGAGTTACGCCAACGACGACAAACTTTACGTTCCTGTCGCATCGTTGCACGTCATTTCGCGCTACACAGGCATGAGCGAAGAAAACGCGCCATTGCACAAATTAGGTTCTGACCAATGGCGCAAAGCGAAACAAAAAGCCATCGCCCGAATTCACGATGTTGCTGCCGAATTGCTGGAAATTCACGCCAAACGCGCCGCGCATGAACATTCGGCAACACCGTTATTTGAACGCACCGATGAAGGCGAATATCTTAGCTTCTCGCAAGGTTTTCGTTTTGAAGAAACACCCGACCAAGCCCGAGCCATTCAAGACATCATTGACGATTTCAACCAAGCTAAACCGATGGACAGAGTGATTTGTGGTGACGTAGGTTTTGGCAAAACCGAAGTTGCCATGCGTGCCGCATTTTTAGCGGTGCAAAGTGGCAAACAAGTCGCGGTTTTAGTGCCGACAACGTTACTCGCTGGGCAGCATCATTCAAATTTTTGTGACCGCTTTGCAGATTTCCCAATAAAAATCGAATTGATGTCGCGCTTTGTCACGCCAAAACAGCAAAAAGAAATTGCCACGCAACTTGAAAATGGCGTGGTCGATATTGTCATCGGGACGCATAAATTGCTCGGCAACGGTTTGAAATACAAAAATTTGGGGCTGGTGATTATTGATGAAGAACACCGTTTCGGTGTGCGGCAAAAAGAACAATTCAAAAAATTACGCGCCGAAATCGATTTGCTGACACTGACCGCAACACCAATTCCACGCACATTAAATATGGCAATGAGCGGTTTGCGTGATATTTCGATTATCGCCAGTCCGCCGCCAAATCGTCACCCAATTAAAACCTTCATCAACGAATGGGAAGATGAGCAAATTCGTGAAGCCTGCCAGCGTGAAATTAAGCGTGGCGGACAAGTTTTTTTCTTGCACAACGACATTAAAAGCATGGAAAAAATGGCGGAGGATTTGAGTAAATTGATTCCCGAAGCGCGGCTCGAAATCGCTCACGGGCAAATGCACGGCAATGAACTCGAGCGCATCATGCTCGATTTTTATCATCAGCGTTTTAACGTGTTGCTAAGTACCACGATTATTGAAAGCGGCATCGACATTCCGAGCGCGAACACCATCATCATCAATCGTGCGGATAAATTAGGCTTGGCGGCATTGCATCAATTGCGTGGTCGAGTTGGGCGTTCGCATCATCGCGCGTATGCCTATTTGATTGTGCCGCCAAAAGCCGTGATGACCGCCGATGCCATTAAACGCTTAGATGCTATCGAAGCGGCTGGTGAATTGGGGGCAGGCTTTATGCTTTCCACGCACGATATGGAAATACGCGGTGCAGGTGAATTACTGGGTGAAGGTCAAAGCGGACAAATTCAAGAAATTGGTTTTACGCTTTACACGGAACTTTTAGAACGTGCTGTTTCAGCGTTGAAATCAGGCAAGAATCCAGAACTTGATTTGCCTGCAAGCAATGGCGCAGAAGTCGAATTACAAGCCAGCGCGTTAATTCCTGAAGAGTATTTAGGTGATGTTCACGAACGTTTAGTTTTATACAAACGTATTGCCAACGCGCAAACAGTAGATAGTTTGCGGGATTTACAAATTGAAATGATTGATAGATTTGGTTTGTTGCCTGAATCAACGCAAACACTTTTTAGCGTTTCGCTACTCAAGCAACAAGCCACTGCAATGGGCATTAAAAAAATCGATGCACATTCGGAAGGTGGACGGATTTTATTTTTGCCAGAACCGAATATCGATTTAGGCAAACTGATTTTACTGATTCAAACACAGCCGCAAGTTTATAAATTCGATGGGCAAGACAAATTGCGCTTCGTACACAAGTTTGAAAATGTGACCGAAAAAATCGATTTTATTTCGACGTTGTTAGGACTAATTTCCTAGCGAGTATTTTTCATTTAAATAATTCCCCAAATATAGCGAGCCTACTTCACTCAAATGATCGCTATCACGATAAAGCATTTTTCTATCTTTGACCGCCCAGCAATTCGTTTCATCACAAAACGCGCCTGTCGTATCCCAAACAATAACCTGTGGAAATTCATTTAGCACAGGCATAACCAAATCGAGATAAGCCTGATGATTTTTTGCAACTTGTTCACGCGACACGGCACAAGGCATTTTTGCGGATTCTTTGCTAAGTCGCCACGGACGTGAAATACATGCTGTGGGATTAAATTCTAATTCGGGTACGTCAGTTAAAAAAATCACACGTTTTTGCGCGGCTAAAAGCTGTTGAAATGTTTCACGCATCGTTTGTTGAAACAGCGCGGCGGGATTTTCAGATTTCGTTTTATCGACCTTGAATTGATTGTGTGGCAATTTGGGGTCATTCAAACCATCAATAATTAGCTTGTCTCGATTACTGACAAAAACGGTATGAACAGACTTTGTTGTCAAAATAAAATCTAAGGCTTTACGCATAGACGCATGACATTTGTCAGTTAACGTGTCGAAAAACGGGGAGCAGCCACTGCCACCTAAATTTAAGATATTGTCTTCATGCAGATTGCGATTTTCCAGCAATGCAGGGTAAAAATGATTCGCGTGACTGTCGCCAAATAAAACCACAGTAATGGGTTTTTCAGAATTTTGAATGAGGCAAAAAACGTATTCTTCACCAAAACGATTTGAACATTCTTTTTGTCTGAGCCATTTTGCTTTCCACGCTGTTTGTCCTAATTCGCCTTTGTCCCAATTTTGTTCATAATGAAAACGGGTGGGATAACCATTTTGCCCATGAATATAAAAACCGATTGAACCCACAAATAATAAACTGACAAATAGCCCCGCTGTGACACCTTTGTGATTCCAAAAACGTAACCGTTTTTCAACAAATTCATACGTTAGCCAAGCGAGAAAAACGCTCAATAACAAAGCAGATAACCGTAAATAACTTTTCGGTTTTTCCATTTCAATCGTTCGTAGCAATGACAATATCGACCAATGCCACAAATAAAGCGGGTAACTGATTAAACCCAGCCAAATCGCCGCTTTGCTTGCCAATACTTTTCGATTAAACCACGCTTTTTCGCCCGCCAAAATCAAACCCGCTGCCCCCAATGTTGGCAATAATGCCCAACCGTTTGGAAAAGTGATTTTCGTCGAATCTAAACCAATCCATGCGCCTGCAATTAACGTAAAACTAAGCCATGACAACACGTTTAATGACAAATGTGTTTTGGCTAAAAAAGCATCAAAGCGTTCACGTTGATATAAATTAACGTGAGCCACAACGCTACCAATCAATAATTCCCAAGCGCGAGTTTGTGGAAAAAAGAAAACGCCTGTTGGATTTTGTTCAATTAACAAAACATTTAACGCAAAAGAACTTACCAAACTTAAAAAAATTAACGTGAAAGCATTACCTTTAAACTTAGCCGTTAGCATCAAAAGCAGCGGAAAAACGAGATAAAATTGCTCTTCAATCCCTAGCGACCACAAATGTAATAACGGTTTGAAATCTGAATCGGTATCAAAATAACCCGCTTCACTTTGCAGCACGAGATTTGAAATATAAATAGCTCCCGCCGCAACGTGCTTGCCGAGTGCTTGATATTCGTCGGCTAAAAGTGAAAACCAACCAAAGGTTAAACAAAAAAGCAGAACCACGAGCAAGGATGGAAAAATACGTTTAATTCGCCGACTGTAAAACTCAATTAAGCTAAAATCACCACGCGCTTGTGATTTCAAAATAATGCTCGTAATTAAATAACCCGAAATCACAAAGAAAATATCAACACCAATAAAGCCGCCTTTAATAAATCGCGGGAATCCGTGAAAAATCAAAACCAGTAACACCGCAACGGCACGCAATCCGTCAATATCGGGGCGGTAATTTAAATGTTGGTTATGTGTCATAAAAAATTATTTTTGAGCAAAATGAAAAAATTAAAATTAGAAAAAATTCTTGTGATTGCCATGCCGTATTTGGGCGATGTGTTGCTTGCAACGCCGCTAATTCATTCGTTGCGGGTCGCTTATCCAAACGCAAAAATTGATGTATTAGTCTTTAAAAATACCCAAATTATGTTGGACGGCAATCCTGATATTTCAAATGTGATAACAGCCCTGCATCGTGCCAGCTTTCAGGAAAAATGTCAGCTTATTTGGCGAATTTTTCGTCGTTATAACGCGGTTTTTGCTTTGCCGACCAATGACCGTGCATTTTTTTATAGTTTGTTTGCTGCGCCATTGCGAATAAATGCCGTGCCACCAAAACCAAAAACAGGCTGGTGGAAACGTTTTTTTGTTTCGCATTGGGTTGAATTTGACGATGATAAAACGCACACCGTTTTGCAACATTTGAAATTACTTGATTTGGTAGGTATTGAGCCAGTTTATAAATTAGTGCCTCCGCGAACTGAAAATAAATATCCCCTGCCCGCAAATTTAAAATACGCCATTTTGCATTGCTGCGCTCAATGGACGTACAAGCAATGGACTTCACAAAATTGGTTAGCTGTTGCGAATCATCTGTTAAGTTTAGGAATTACGCCTATTTTTTCGGGTAGCAACGCGCCTGAAGAACTCGCGTATATTGAAAATATCATGACGCAATTACCCGATTCTGCCATCAATTTAGCAGGCAAAACCTCGCTTGCTCAATTAACAGGCATTATTCAAAACGCGCAATTATTTATCGGTGTCGATACAGGTGCAACGCATTTAGCCGCCGCAACAGGGATTCCTGTGATTACGTTGTTTGGTGCAACAAATCCTGTAGTGTGGTCGCCATTTCCGTTTGATTATCAACACCGTGAAAATCCGTTTGAACGCAAAGGTTCACAACACGTTAATAACGTTTATCTGCTGCAAGGCGAAGGCGATTGCGTACCATGTCAATTAGAAGGTTGCGAGCGAAATCGGCAAAGCCGCAGTCGTTGTTTAGATGAATTACCCGCGCAGCGCGTGAATGAACTGATTACAAAATTGCTCAATTCTGCGGCGCATTGACTGTGTTAGAATTCACGTCACTTTAAATTTTTTCAAATCGTAAAATCATCATGAATCCACAAAAATACGCTGTGACATTTGCCTGTTATAACCAAGTTGATTACACGCGCCAATGCGTTGAAAGTATGCTCAAACATGGTTTTGATTTAAGCCGTTTGGTCGTTGTTGACAACGGTTCAAGTGATGGCACACGCGCCTAT
>JAQTXN010000034.1 GCA_028688755.1 Methylococcales bacterium
GCGGTAATCGGTTGACCTGCCCAAATTGGACATATTTCACCAGCAGCGTTATCGCAAACGGTAATCACAAAATCAAGTTGTGGCGCGTCAGGTTTGGCGAATTCTTCCCAACTTTTAGAGCGTGGATTTTTTAAAACGATGCCTTCTTTGGCGAGTTGTTTTAACGCATACGGATTCACTTCACTTGTTGGCATACTGCCTGCGCTAAAGGCTTGGAAACGTCCTTTTCCAATGTGATTTAAGATGCCTTCTGCCATGATGCTTCGCGCAGAATTGCCCGTGCATAAAAAGAGAACGTTATAAATTTTGTCTTGCATGAAAAACCTCGTCTAATTGAAAAATTATAAAAATTTTCATGAATACACTTCGTCTAACTTTCTAAATCACAACATGGCGAAATGTCTACACCTTGCCCCGCACAACATTCCTCGGTGAGATAAGCAATTAACTCAAGCATCAAAGGAATGTTTGCGCGATAACGTAAAAAACGCCCTTCTTGCTCAACCGTTGCTAAACCATTTTGCGTTAGGGCTTTGAGATGAAAAGAAAGATTATTCGGTGGCACGTTCAGAGCGGTTGCAATTTCACCTGCTACCATGCCGTCCTTGCCCTGTTTAACTAGCAAGCGAAACGCATCTAGTCGAATGCCCGATGACAGTGATTCAAAAATAGACGTTGCGTTATTTGTATCCATGATTCGATTATATAACGATTATTGAAATAACAAGCAAGCTGAAAAAATTCAGCCATCAAAACAAAACGACGTTTATTTCAAAATCGTCCCAATTCTTGAAAAATCAACGCCTTTGTTTGACCAATCCCAACTCATCCAAATGAAAAACGCTTTACCGACTAAATTTTCGTCTGGCACTGTTCCCCAATAACGACTGTCATTACTATTATCACGGTTATCGCCCATCATAAAATACTGACCTTCTGGCACGGTGTAAGTAAATTCAACACTTTGCACGCCATCACGATTTAAAATTTGATGTTCAACGCCTGTTAAATTTTCCAAAAATTGTGCCGCACCATTCATTTCTTCGCTTTGACCTTTGCCTTCAAACGTTCCCATCGCAATTTCTGAAATCGACTGACCGTTGACCGTTAAGCGTTTATTTTCATAAGTAATTTTATCGCCAGGTAAACCAATCAAACGTTTGATGTAATCAACTTCGGGATTTTTTGGATAACGAAAAACGACAATATCGCCGCGATGCGGTTGATTTAACTCAATGACTTTCTTGTTAATGACGGGAATGCGAATGCCATAAGTAAATTTATTCACCAAAATAAAATCGCCAACCAAAAGCGTTGGCATCATTGAACCTGACGGAATTCTAAAGGGTTCGGCAATAAACGAGCGCAATAAAAACACAATCAAAATAACGGGAAAAAACGAATGCGCGTATTCAACTAAAACGGGTTCATTTTCGAGGTCATACGGCACATTTTGGCTTTTCAAATACCACGCATAACCGCCCCAAATAACGCCCGTGACAATTGTGCCTACAAATAAAAAAAACGAAAAATCAAAATCCATTTCAGCTCACCTTATTCTTTATTGAGTTTCAAAACCGCTAAAAACGCTTCTTGTGGAATTTCAACGTTGCCCACTTGTTTCATGCGTTTTTTACCTGCTTTTTGTTTTTCGAGGAGTTTTTTCTTACGCGAAATATCGCCGCCGTAACATTTTGCCGTCACGTCTTTGCGAATCGCTTTTACGGTCGAACGAGCAATAATTTTTGAGCCAATTGCCGCTTGAATCGCAATTTCAAACATTTGACGCGGAATTAACTCTTTCATTTTTTCAACCAAATCGTGACCGCGACGTTGACTTGAATCTTTATGCACAATCATCGACAAGGCATCGACTTTTTCGCCGTTAATTAACACATCGAGTTTAATCAGCGAAGCAGGTTGGAAACGCAAAAATTCATAATCAAACGAGGCAAAACCACGACTCACCGATTTTAAACGGTCGAAAAAGTCCAAAACCACTTCGTTTAATGGCATTTCATAATGCAACGACACTTGTCGTCCAACGTATTGCATGTCTTTTTGCACGCCGCGTTTTTCGATACATAGCGTAATCACTGCGCCGACGTAAGTTTCAGGAACAAGAATGTTGGAGCGAATAATCGGCTCACGGATTTCGTCAATTGTGCCATTTTCGGGTAATTTCGCAGGATTATCGACCATGAGCGTTTCGCCCGTTTGGGTAATCACTTCATAAATTACGGTCGGCGCGGTGGTAATCAAATCTACGTCATATTCACGTTCGAGACGTTCTTGCACAATTTCCATGTGCAACATACCCAAAAATCCACAACGGAAACCAAAGCCTAACGCTTGCGAGGTTTCAGGTTCAAATTGCAATGCCGCATCGTTGAGATTCAATTTCTGCAATGCTTCGCGCAAACCTTCGTAATCATCTGAACTGACGGGATAAAGTCCCGCAAAAACGCGCGGTTGCACTTTTTGGAAACCTGTTAATTGTTCGGTTGACGGATTGTCTGTTCCCGTAACCGTATCACCGACTGGCGCACCGAAAATATCTTTAATTCCCGCAACTAAAAAGCCCACTTCACCCGTGTTTAAAACATCTTTTTCAACGCGTTTGGGTGTAAAAATACCGACTTTTTCAGCCAAAAATGAGCGTCCTGTGGACATGATGGTAATTTTTTGTTTGCGTTTGATGCTGCCGTTCATGATGCGAACCAGCGAAACTACGCCTAAATAACTGTCAAACCACGAATCAATAATCAACGCTTGCAATGGTGCGTCTGGGTCGCCGACAGGACAAGGAACTTTCAAAACAAGCTGTTCTAAAACATCCAACACGCCCAACCCCGTTTTCGCGCTAATCATTAACGCTTCGTCAGCAGGAATGCCGATGACTTCTTCGATTTCGGTCATGACCCGTTCAGGTTCAGCAGAAGGTAAATCGATTTTGTTCAGAACTGGTACAACTTCTAGCCCTTGTTCAATCGCGGTATAACAATTCGCCACACTTTGCGCTTCAACACCTTGCGCGGCATCGACGACTAATAATGCACCTTCGCACGCGGCGAGTGAACGTGAAACTTCATACGAAAAATCAACGTGACCTGGTGTGTCGATAAAATTGAGCTGATACGTTTCGCCGTCAGCCGCTTTGAAATCCAGCGTCACGCTTTGGGCTTTAATCGTAATCCCACGTTCTTTTTCAATGTCCATTGAATCAAGCACTTGCGCTGACATTTCACGCGCCGTCAAACCACCGCACATTTGAATGAATCGGTCAGCAAGCGTTGATTTGCCATGATCGATGTGAGCGATAATCGAAAAATTTCTAATGTGTTTTATATCCACGAGCTTCTTTTTTTGTAATTGAAAGGTAAAAAAATCGGACTGGCTGCAATGCGGCAAGTCCGTACTGGTTATGTTTGCGCGTATTCTAGCAAAATCGGCTTGAGCGCGAATGATTATCTAAAAATCATTTGTGACTTTTTATTTCATGGTTACGGGATTTACAAAGAGCAAACACACCGCCAAAATCGTCTCCCACACGTCGCCGCTTTCTTGTCCTTTGGCTTGCCTATCGGCTTTCGCACAAAGCGTTAAAATGTCAAATAATTGCGTATGCGATAAACGCTTAATGGCTTTTTCAACCAAACCAACACGCTTATCCCAAATTTGATTATTACGGAAAACAATGTCTCGGCTTTTGCCTTCGGCGAGTTCGATTTTCACTTTGCAAAGCGTTCTTGCTTCACGCATCAACGCCCAAAGTACAACAGGTGGCGCAATACCTTCGGCTTGCAAACCTGCTAACACTTTGAAAATCCGATTTATATTCATTGCGCCGAGCGCATCAACCAATTTAAAAACGTCGTAACGCGAACTGTCTGCAACTACATCGAAAATTTGAGCTTGCGTGAGTGACGTTACACCGTAAAGAACGTAAAGTTTTTCAATTTCTTGTGCGGCGGCAAGCAAATTACCTTCAACGCGCTCGGCAAGTAGCGCAAGTCCTGCACGGTCAGCGTTTAAACCTCGTTGTTGTAAACGATGTTGCAGCCATCGTAATAATTCGTCGCCTTCGAGCGGACGCACTTGAATAGTGATGCCAACTTTATCGACGGCTTCAAACCAGCGCGTTTTCATGCCTGCGGCGTTCAATTTCCCGCAAGTAATTAACAAAACGGTATCGTCAGGCAATTTTTCGCAATACGAAATCAGTGTTTTCGCGCCTTCATTACCAAAATTTGCCGATGGCACGCGCACATCCAGCACTTTTTTATCACCAAAAATCGACAGTGATTGCGCGGCAGTGGCAATTTCTGACCACTCAAAACCTGTATCGCTGGAAAAAATTTCACGTTGCACAAAGCCAGCACGTTTTGCCGCTTGCCTAACTTCGTCAGCCAATTCGCCAATTTGCAATGGTTCATCGCCGTGAAATAAATACACTTTGCCAAGGCTTTGTTGCAACGCGCCTGTTAATTGTTCGGATTTAAGACGCATTATTTTTGGTATTTTTCTAAGGCAAAACGCGCTTGATTGAGCAAAGTTCGCACAACTTGTTGCGACATTTCAGAACGCAAAACGTTTTCTTCATTGTCGCGTGCCAAAATGGCTTGTTGATCGTTGTAATAATCGCGGCGAACTTCGAGCGGTTGACGCGGTAATAAAGTCGCATCTTTTGGCGTGGCGACTTCATATTCAAGACGATATAGCAATTCGTATTCATTGGTTTTACCGCGTTCACTCAGCGATACCGAACGGCGGACAAATTGCTCATCGAATAATTTAATCACGATGCCTGCGCTTTCACGGCTGTCAGTGAGCTGACTTTTTGAATTACGAAGTTGCGTCGAAATTTGTTCACGCAAAATGGGCGTGCCACCATCAAGATAAACCGCTTTCATTTCAAGCGGCATTGCATACGAACCGCGTGGATGAAAGCCACACGCTGAAAAGTTAAGCGTTAAAAAAATCAAAAAAAGTTGTAATAAGCGAGTAGAAGTCATGCCATTCTTGTTGAAATAGTTTGGGAAATTTAGCGTTAAGTTTAACAGGTTGTTATTTAATCGACTTTCAAAAACAGCAACGTGTCAATATCGGTATCGGTGCGTGGCGGGTTGACGGCAACATCTAAAATAAATACCCGTTCATTTGGTACGCCACCTTCTTGCACGAGATATTTTGCAACCGCTTGCGCTCTTTGAGCGGCTAATTTGGCTAAACGTTTTTGGTCAACGGGAATCGCTTGCGCGAGCGTTTGTTTGGCGATTGTGTAAAACTCGCCCATTTCAGGGTTCACCAATTCAAAACCACCCCAAAACGACTTTTTCACCAGTTGTGGAAATTTTGCCGCAAAGTCTTGTGCGAGTAATCGTTGCGCGTCTGCGTCGTCGAGTTCGACATATTCGGGCAGAATTTTTTTGTTTTGTTTGCGATTTAGTTCTTCAGATTTGAGAGTTTTTAATCGTTCAGTCAACACGATTTCACTCAATTCTTCCCAATCATCCGATTCAAATGCTGTGCCGCGAATTTCGACTTTTAAAACTGCTCGCTCGCGCAACACTTTGGCGAGATTGTTTAATTTCGGTTTTTGCCACTCGCTTAATTCGCCACTGCCTTTCGAAAATTGCACTGCGCTTAAATCTTCGTTTGTGCCTAATAAACTGGCAATCGCTTGAAAAGGCGAGGTAATTGTTTTTGTAATCACATTTAACAGCGCATCGCCGACAATACCGCCAAAATTAAATTGCGGGTCATTAAGCGAACCTGTCAGTGGCAGGTCTAAATTGATAACGCCATTCATGTCTTTGAGTAGCGCAATGGCTAAATCAATCGGTGCGTCTATTGCATTGGGATTATCGACTTTTTCGCCAAGTTCAAATTGTTCAATATGCAAATTATTGGTCGCGTTTAATTCGCCTTTTTCGACTTCGTAATTCATGCCAATCGACAATTTGCCATTTTCAAGTTTATAACCTGCAAACTGCGCCATGTACGCAGACATCAAGGGTAACGGCATGCCTTTGAAGTTTAACGCGGCTTTGTAATCGCCGACAAAAGGCTGGATTTTTCCTTTAATATCAACGGGGGATAGGTCATAAGCGTTGCCTTTTAACGTGACGTTAATCGTTGATTCATGTTCAGAGGAAATCCCCGACGCACCACCTTCTAAACCTCGAATTTCCGCCGAAAAAGGCAAAATCATCGACAAATCAGCAAACGACGATGCGCCGTTTGAAATTTTGACTTTATCGAGTTTGAAATGAATATCTGACGAGGAACTTTTTTCAGATTGATTTGATTTTTTCTCTTTTGATTCAGGAAGATTCACTAAAATATCAGCAAAATTGAGCGTTTTATTTTTGTTAATCACCACGCGAGCATACGGTTTTTCGATATTTAATGCCGACGCGCTGTAACGCTGGGCTAAAACATCGGCATCGATATTTTTAAGCGTTAAATTATCCCATTTAAGCAAATCTTTGTTGAGCGTTTGATCGCGCGTAATCAGCCGCGCAATGCCTGAGTTTCCTTTAAATTTAATATCCATTTCGCCTTGTTCGCCACGCGCAACATCGAGTTTTCCATCCAAACTAAACACGCCTTTGATTAAATCCAAATGAGCAAATTTATCGACGTAAGATTGGAATTTTTCTAAACCAATCGCATTCACATCAATTTGCGTTTGCGCGGTAAACGGTGACAAACCTGCGCTGCCTTTCAAATGCAATGAACCGCTGTCGTTAATTTTGGTACTGAGTTCAAACGGCAGTTTTGCCCCCGTCGCATTGCTTAATTCGGTAACTTTTAACGACAAGGGTTTGATGTTAATCGTCATGGGTTTTGGCAAGGTTTTATCTTCGAAAGCGGCACTAAATTCAGTGAGCTCAACGCTATCGATTTTCACGCTCCAAAACGCTTCACTGCTCGAATCGCCTGCTGCTTTTTCGCTAGCGACTTGCGCTTCATCTTCAGGCAACAGCGTTTGATAATTGAGTTCGCCATTTGGATTTAACCACGCCTTGAAATCCGCGTCTTTTGCGGCAATTGCGCCGATAGCAAGCGTTTTGTTTTGCAAATTGAACGCCAATTTCTTTAAATCCACTTGCGGTAATTTAAAGAGCAACGTGTTTTGCGTGGTATCAAAAAGCTGTGTGTCTTTGGCTAAAATGCTTGCGGCAAGCAGATTTTGATTTTGCAAATTAAAACTCAACTCGTTCAACGTCAGCGTTGGCAAGTCAAATTGCGCTTGTCCTTGTGTGAGTTGCAATGAGTTTAAGGTGATGTTCTGCGAGGAAATGATTTGTTTTACGCTATCGAAAGTCAGCTTTTCAAGTGTGAGCTTGGACAGTTTGAGTTGGTCTTGATAACTTAAATTTGTGAGTGAAATTGCGCCATTTTCAATTTGAATCAGTGGCGTTTTTCCGCCAAATTCAACGTGATAATTCGCTGTCAATTCAGCTTCGCCCGTAAATTTATTTTTATTGTTTGGAATGAACGAGGCGAAGGGCGATAAATTTAAATTTTTTAGCGAAATGTTGCCATTCACGGTGCTTGCTGCAAATTGAAAATCGCCATTTAAATCCAACACACCACCATGTTCATTGTTTGCGTGCAATTCGAATTTTGCAGGCGTTGAATCGGTGGTGCTGAAATTTGAAAGCGTGAAATTTAATGGCGTAACGTTCGATTCAACTTTGCCATCTTGAAATAAAAATTGCCCCAAAGACAGCGTGACCTTTTTGATGGTCAGCGGAAAAACGGTGTTATTTTCAACGGGTAGCGAGTCAATTTTTGCCAATAAGGGCGTGATATTTAATAAACCGTCTTGATGTTTTTCGAGTTTAAAAAACGGTTTTTCAAGTGCAATTTTTTCAATAACCAAACTTTTGCTAGCAAGCGATTGATGCAAATTGATTTCGAGATTTAAGGTATCAAAACGAAGCAATTGCGCGATTTCAAATTGTTTTAATTCGAGTTGGAACGTGAGCGGATTAAATTTTGCCGCACTTAAGTTGGCATCTAAATTGGTTTCTTTTTTGATGATGGCGGGCAAATTATGCTGTAACCACGCGGGAAAAATATAAAATCCCGTGACTAAATAACCGCCCACTAATCCTGTTGGAATTAAAACGGCGGCAGCTATTTTGGCTATTTTTTTCATGATAAGTTGCTCCATGCGCTAGCAAATTAGGTATTTTTGTGGCTAATAGCTTAACATTTTTAACTTCGCTAAACGTCTTTCAACTTTCTTTTCAACTTTAAACTTTATGAATGTCATTACAACTCCGATTCCAGATTTACTCATTTTGCAGCCCAAGGTTTTTGGTGATACGCGCGGCTTTTTTTTAGAAAGTTTTAATCAAAAAACATTTCAGAACTTAACAGGCTTAGACGTAAATTTTGTTCAAGATAATCACTCACGTTCGGGCAAAAACGTGTTGCGCGGATTGCATTATCAAATTCAACATCCACAAGGGAAACTCGTGCGTGTCGTGAGCGGCAGCGTATTTGATGTGGCAGTGGATTTGCGAAAATCGTCGCCGACATTTGGAAAATGGCACGGCGTGGAACTTAGCGGCGAAAATCACCGCCAATTTTGGGTTCCCGCAGGTTTTGCACACGGTTTTGTTGTGTTATCGGATACCGCTGATTTTCTTTATAAAACCACTAATTATTACGCGCCAGAATTTGAGCGTTGTGTGCGTTGGGATGATGAACAAATCGGGATTGATTGGGGCATTTCGCAGCCGCTTTTATCAGAAAAAGATAAACAAGGTTTGTCGCTCAAAGATGCGGAGGTGTTTGCGTGAAAATTTTACTTTTTGGCGCAAACGGGCAAGTCGGTTTTGAATTGGCGCGTTCTCTTTTACCGCTGGGCGAGGTGATTGCGTTGAATCGAGAAAACGCCGATTTAACCGATTTAGAAAAATGTCGCACCACAATTCAAACGATTCAGCCTGATGTGATTGTGAATGCCGCCGCTTACACGGCTGTTGATAAAGCCGAAACGGAACGTGATAGCGCATTTTTGATTAACGCAAAAGCGGTTGATGTCTTCGCGCAAGAAGCAAAAAAAGTTGGCGCATTGCTAATTCATTATTCGACGGATTATGTGTTTGATGGCACAAAAGACGCGCCTTATCTTGAAGGCGATTTGCCAAATCCGCTCAATGTTTATGGTGAAAGTAAATTGGCAGGCGAGCAAGCGATTCAAGCCAGTGGCGCGGATTATGTGATTTTACGCACGACGTGGGTTTTTGCCGCGCGTGGACAAAATTTTGTGAAAAGTATTTTGCGTCTTGCCGCAGAACGTGAAGAACTAGGCATCGTTGCCGACCAAATTGGTGCGCCAACCTCAGCGCGTTTTATTGCTGATGCCACCGCGCATATTTTGCCGCAAATACAACAGGCTAGAAACGTGAAAATCTTTAAATCTGATATTTTTAATTTGACCAATTCGGGCGAAACGTCGTGGTTTGGCTTGGCGGAAAAAATCGTGGAATTGGCACGTTTGCAAAATATCGAATTAAAAAATCGCCTCATCAATCCCATTCCAACGTCAGCTTATCCAACGCCTGCAAAACGTCCTGCTAATTCACGTCTTTCAACGGCAAAATTACAACAGCGTTTTGGCTTAACAATCCCAACTTGGGAACAATCTCTTACTTTTTGCTTGGAAGAAATTTATGGAAAATGAAATTAAAAACGTCCGTGAAACCGCAGAACTTTTGCACAGCAAAGCCGAAGTTGAAGCAGCTTTAGATTCAATGGCGGTGCAAATTAACCAACTTTTAGCAGAACGAAATCCGCTGGTTTTGTGCGTGATGAATGGCGGGTTAGTGACAGCGGGGCAATTGCTGACACGTTTAACGATGCCGCTTACGGTTGATGCTATTAACGCAAGTCGCTATCAAAATAAAACGGTTGGCAATGACATTGAATGGATTTTTACACCGCGAACCTCTTTGAAAAATCGCACGGTGCTTTTAGTTGATGACATTTTAGATGCAGGCATTACGCTGGCGGCAATTTACGATTATTGCCTTGAGCAAGGCGCAAGCTCAGTTTATACGGCGGTTTTGCTCGACAAAGATTTGCCCCAACAACAAAAACCGATTACGGCTGATTTTGTAGGTTTAAAAGTGGCAGACCGTTACGTTTTCGGTTATGGCATGGATTACAAAGGTTATTGGCGCAATGCAGATGGCATTTTTGCTTGTGTTTAATCTTTGGTTGGATTATTTGTTAGCGAAGTAGATTTTTAATAAAGCGGATAGAATTTTCTATCCGCTTACTCATTTTAGGAAGTTTTATGGCTCAAAACTGGACTTGTCCTTATTGCAATCGTCACTGTACTGTTGGTGACGACAACGTTAAAACACTTAGGGGAATAAACTATATTTCGGAGACATATGGCGCATATAGAGCAGACACTCAAGTTATAACTTGTCCAAATCCTGAATGTCAGAAACAAACTATTTCTTTAGGAATATACCAAATAGACTCTACAGCTCAATATCACAATGTTATTAAAAAGTTGCACTATTGGAATTTACTACCAGAATCTATGGCAAAACCTTTTCCTGATTACATTCCGCAACAAATAAGAAACGATTATAACGAAGCCTGTCTTATAAGAGACAAAAGTCCTAAAGCGTCAGCAACTCTAAGCCGAAGATGTTTGCAAGGTATCATCCGAGACTTTTGGGATATCAGAGAAAGTAGATTGATAGATGAGATTAAAGCACTTGAAGATAAAGTTGATGCTAATACATGGACTGCAATCGATTCCGTTCGTCATATTGGCAACATCGGCGCACACATGGAAAAAGATGTTAATGTCATAATTGATGTTGAACCAGAAGAAGCAGGTTTGTTAATCGAGTTGATTGAAACGTTATTTACAGAATGGTATGTACAACGATACGAACGTAAACAACGAATGGATAAAATTGTTGGTTTAGCCACTCAAAAGAAAGAAGAAAAGAAAAATTTAAATTTAGCAAACTCTGAAAAACCATGACAATCATCGGACACAAACCGCTTATCGAATATCCGAGGAGAAACGAAGTTGATAACAAAGAGAAATCAATTCCGACACAAAACAAACAACGCCATTTATAATTGCAAATCTTAAATTTTTTGGAGAAACAACATGACATTTTTAATTACTTTTGGCGTGATGCTAGCTGTTATTGCCATTATGGCAGTCGGGGTAATTTTCGGACGTAACGCGATTAAAGGCTCGTGCGGCGGTGGAAAATCAGCCGCCGAATGTATTTGCACAGAAAAATGCGACAAACGCAAAAAATACGAAGCCGAGCAAGCCGCCAAAGCACAAGCCTAAAAATGCCCGTTCAAACCTATTCGTGGCGATATATTCTCTCGATTGCCCTGCAACATAAAAAACAACTCATTTCAGCGCATTTAATCGCTATTTTCGCAACGGTTGTTAGTGTTCCTGTGCCACTTTTAATGCCGCTTTTGGTGGATGAAGTGCTACTAAATAAACCTGCAACCGTCGTACAAATCGTTAACGCTATTTCGCCAATAGAGTGGCAATCGCCGTTGCTGTATATTTGCGCGGTGCTGGTGTTGACACTCTTTTTGCGCTTTTTAGCCTTGGTTTTGAATGTGTTGCAATCGCGTCAGTTTACTTTAATTGCAAAAGACATTGTGTTTCGAATGCGCTCGGAATTAGTGGGACATTTGCAAACCATTTCGATGACAGAATATGAAAGTTTAGGTTCGGGAACGGTTAGCACTTATTTTGTGAAAGATTTAGATACCATCGATAATTTTGTCGGCACAACCGTTGCGAAATTATTGGTTGCCGTTCTGACCGTCACAGGAACGGCGGTAATTTTGCTGTGGATGCACTGGCAATTAGGATTGTTTATTTTGCTGCTCAATCCCGTGGTGATTTATTTCACCCGTGTGGTCGGTGCAAACGTGAAGCATCTCAAAGCCAAAGAAAATTCGGCTTACGAAATTTTTCAACAATCCCTCACAGAAACGCTTGAAGCGATTCATCAAATTCGCGCGAGTAATCGTGAAAAACATTATTGTGAACAACTCGTTGATTTAGCCTTAACCGTTAAAAATAATTCCAGCGCGTTTGCATGGAAAAGCGAAGCGGCATCGCGATTTAGCTTTTTAATTTTTCTGTTCGGCTTTGATATTTTCAGAGCTTGCGCGATGTTGCTGGTGTTTTATTCCAATTTGACAATGGGACAAATGCTCGCAGTATTTGGTTATTTGTGGTTCATGATGTCGCCTGTGCAGGAAATTTTAAACATTCAATATGCCTTTTTCAGTGCAAAAGGAGCGTTGACGCGCATCAATAAATTAACGGCATTGCGTCAAGAGCCGCGTTACCCACATCAAAAAAATCCCTTTTTAAACAAAAAAACGGTTTCCGTCAGTGTTGAAAAACTGCATTTTAGTTACGGCGACAAAAAAATTCTCAACGGTATTCAATTGCACATTAACGCAGGTGAAAAAGTCGCATTAGTTGGCGCGAGTGGTGGTGGGAAATCAACGTTGATTCAGGTGTTAATTGGGTTATATTCCACAACATCGGGCAGAATTTTATTTAACGGTGTGCCGATTGAACAAATTGGTTTGGACGTGGTACGCGAAAATGTGGTGACGGTTTTGCAAAATCCAATTTTATTTAACGATTCGATTCGCGCAAATTTAACCTTAGGCAAAAAAGCCACAGACAAAGAATTGTGGCACGCACTCGAAATTGCTCAATTGGCTGGCACAGTAAAAGAATTGCCACAAGGTTTAGAAACGGTTGTCGGTCGAGGTGGAATGCGTTTATCGGGCGGGCAACGGCAACGATTAGCGATTGCGCGAATGGTCGTGGCGAATCCCAAAGTCGTGATTTTAGACGAAGCCACGTCAGCGTTAGACAGCGAAACCGAATTTAAAGTGCATGAAGCCTTGCAAGAATTTTTGCAAAATCGCACTACGATTATCGTCGCGCATCGGTTAAGCGCGGTAAAACAAGCCAATCATGTGTATGTTTTTGAAGATGGTGAAATTTGCGAACATGGCAAACATGAAACATTGCTTGAAAATAAAGGCTTGTATGCAAAGTTATATGGAGATTATCAGTAAAAAATAAGCTGTTGAAAAAAGTTTTTTCTGCTCCATTGTTGCGTTATCAATTCATTTTCTTTTTAGGAAAACATCATGAGAACAGACAAATTAACCAGCAAATTTCACGAAGCCATTGCAGACGCGCAAAGTTTAGCGTTAGGCAAAGACCATCAATTCATCGAAGCGTCGCATTTATTACTCGCGTTACTCGACCAAGAAGGCGGCAGCATCAAGCCGTTACTCGCACAAAGTAATATCAATGTCCCAACGTTACGCGCTGACACGTTAGCGTCAATCAATCGATTAGCAAGCGTAAGCGGCACGGGCGGTGATGTGCGTTTATCAAACGAACTCGACCGTTTATTAAATCTTACTGACAAACTCGCGCAAAAACGCGGCGATAATTTCATTTCCAGCGAATTATTTTTACTCGCCGTTGCTGAGGAAAAATGCTCACTCACCGAACTTTTCAAAAAACACGGGCTGTCAAAAGCCTTGCTTGAAAGCGCGATTGAAAAATTACGCGGTGGCGAAACGGTGCAAGATGCCAATGCCGAAGACCAACGCCAAGCCTTGAAAAAATACACCATCAATCTCACCGAACGTGCCGAACAAGGCAAACTCGACCCTGTGATTGGGCGTGACGATGAAATTCGTCGCACCATTCAAGTGTTGCAACGTCGAACCAAAAATAATCCTGTGTTAATCGGTCAACCGGGTGTGGGTAAATCGGCGATTGTCGAAGGTTTAGCGCAACGCATTATCAACGGCGAAGTGCCAGAAGGCATGAAACACAAACAAGTGTTATCACTCGACATGGCAGCGTTGATTGCAGGGGCGAAGTTTCGTGGCGAATTTGAAGAACGTTTGAAAGCCGTTTTAAACGATTTGGCAAAACAAGAAGGGCAAGTCATTTTGTTCATCGACGAATTGCACACGATGGTTGGCGCGGGTAAAGCCGAAGGCGCGATGGATGCGGGGAATATGTTAAAGCCTGCGTTAGCGCGTGGCGAATTACATTGCGTTGGCGCGACGACGCTCGACGAATACCGCAAATACATTGAAAAAGATGCCGCATTAGAGCGACGTTTTCAAAAAGTGCTGGTTGATGAACCGAGCGTTGAAGACACGATTGCAATTTTGCGCGGTTTAAAAGAAAAATACGAAGTGCATCATGGCGTAGATATTACTGACCCTGCGATTGTCGCGGCGGCAACGCTTTCCTATCGTTACATTGCTGACCGTCAATTGCCTGATAAAGCGATTGATTTAATCGACGAAGCGGCAAGTCGAATTCGGATGGAAATTGATTCTAAACCTGAATCGATGGACAAATTGCATCGCCGTTTGATTCAACTCAAAATCGAACAAGTCGCGCTGAAAAAAGAAAAAGATGCCGCCTCGAAAAAACGCCTGCAAATTTTAGAACAAGAAATTGGCGAACTCGAAAAAGAGTATTCGGATTTAGAAGAAATTTGGAAAGCGGAAAAATCGGCATTGCAAGGCAGTGCGGCGATTAAAGAAAAACTCGAACAAGCGCGTTTAGACGTTGAAGCCGCTCGACGTAGCAATGATTTAGCGCGAATGTCGGAATTGCAATACGGCATTATTCCAGAACTGGAAAAACAAATTGCCGCGACCGCGAATATCGATACCTCAAAAATGACTTTGCTTCGCAACAAAGTCACCGAAGACGAAATTGCTGAAGTGGTCTCGAAATGGACGGGAATTCCTGTTTCAAAAATGCTCGAAGGCGAACGCGAAAAATTGTTGAAAATGGAAGAGCATTTAAAACTGCGCGTGATTGGACAAGATGAAGCCTTGAAAGCGGTGAGCAACGCGATTCGCCGTTCTCGCGCGGGACTTTCTGACCCGAATCGTCCGAATGGTTCGTTTTTGTTTTTAGGCCCAACAGGCGTGGGCAAAACCGAATTGTGCAAAGCGTTAGCCGAATTTATGTTTGATACGCCCGATGCGATGGTTCGCATTGATATGTCTGAGTTTATGGAAAAACATTCGGTGGCGCGTTTAATTGGTGCGCCTCCAGGTTATGTCGGTTATGAAGAAGGTGGTTATTTAACGGAATTGGTGCGCCGCAAACCGTATTCGGTGATTTTGCTCGACGAAATCGAAAAAGCGCATCCCGATGTGTTTAACATTTTGTTGCAAGTTTTGGATGATGGGCGTTTGACGGATGGGCAAGGTCGGACGGTGGATTTCAAAAATACGATTATCGTGATGACTTCGAACATCGGTTCGGACACGATTCAAGCGTTGTCGGGCGAGGCGTTGTATAGCGTGATGAAAAATGCGGTGATGGATATTGTGGCAACAAAATTCCGTCCTGAATTTATCAATCGAATCGATGAAGCGGTCGTTTTCCATTCACTTGGACGTGAGCAAGTTCGCGCGATTTCGACGATTCAAATTGATTATTTGCGGAAACGTTTGCAAGAACGTGAAATTGGTTTTGAAATTTCTGACGCGGCGTTAGATTTGTTGGGTGAAGCGGGATTTGACCCTGTTTATGGGGCAAGACCGATGAAACGCGCCATTCAACAACAGCTTGAAAATCCACTCGCGCAAGCGATTTTGGGTGGGCAGTTTGTCGCGGGGGATGTGATAAAGGTTGTTGAGGAAGGGGGGGAGTTGCGGTTTTCGCGGTAAGACAATTTAAAAAAGAACGGTAGATAATTTCATCTACCGTTCTTGTCTAAATTAAAATTCTCTGTCACGAATGAATAAATGCGGGCGGTGATTGAGCGGATGTTGAATTGAATATGATTGAAAACATTAAAAGTGAATTAGCTAGATATGGATATGTCTTTATTCCAGAATTAAAACCAAATTGCTGTACTGAATTCATTGCAAATGAAATTGGAAGCATTTTTAAAGTATCAAGTTTTGTAGGATATGAACATATACCAGATATTCAAGTTTTAACGCCAAGAGAAGAATCTAAAAGTAATATAAAAAATAAATATAGTGATAATTTTGGATTGAACGATTTTCCTTTACATACGGATTTGGCGCATTGGTTATGCCCACCGAGATATATTTTATTACGGTGTCTAAATGGTTCGGATTTGGTTTCTACTAAAATTATTAGTTATGATTTTTTAGTGAATTTACTTGGAGTAAAAACATTTAAAAAATCAGTTGTTAAAACTAGAAATGGTTGTGTACTCCCAATTGTTTTTGATAAGGCTGGAATAACAGGGATGCGTTGGGATAGTTTATTTTTAATTCCAATGAATCCATCATCTAATGAAATAAGTAACTTAATTAAATCAGAAATAATAGAGAAAAATTCACACCATATATTTTTAAGAAATAAAGGCGATACGGTAATCATTGACAACTGGATGACTATACACGGTCGTTCGTCAGTTATGGAATCAGAAAAAGGACGTTTAATTGAACGTGCTTATCTCTCAACAATTGGATAATTAATATGACTCATTCAACAACTCAAAACTCTTGGGATGCAGAAAGCATTTATGCAAAAGCATTACTCTATGTAGAAAAAATGGAATCATGTAATCCTGAAGACTGGGAATATGGATTATGGTCTGCATTATGTTTGGAATTATTAGCTCGAGCGGCTTTAGCTCATATTTCTCCAGTTTTATTGGCAGAATCAAAGGATTGGATGAACCTTATGTATGCGCTTAAAAAACCTATCGCATCGCCATCTCCGAAATCAATTGCAATAACAGATGTTTTTAATAGACTGAAATCGTTGATTGCGCCTGAATTTACACAGGAGGACTATAATTTTTGCGTGATACATATAGAACGTAGAAATGCTGAGTTGCACGCAGGCGAAACAATTTTTACCAAAGACAAGGCATCTGAATGGTTGCCAAAATTTTATAAAGTTTGCAAAGTCCTTTTAGAATCTACTGGTAAATCATTAAACGATTTTGTTGATGATAGTAACCATGCGCTTGAATTAATAGATTCGTTAAACGATTCGGCGGCAAAATCTGTTAAACAAGAGATTAACGCTCATACTACAGTTTGGAACAGTAAACCAACAGCAGAAAAGGAAGATCATTTATCACACGCAACTGCATGGGCAATTCCACAATCAGGACATGTAGTTGAATGTCCATCCTGTATTTCTCCTGCTTTATTACAGGGAAAACCATTTGGAGAAGTTAAAACTGAAATCGAAGACGATATGGTTATTCAAAGACAAGCAATGTTGCCGTCATCATTTGAATGTATTGCTTGTGGTTTAAAAATTTCTGGTTTTTCAAAACTTTCACATTGTGGTCTTGGTAATGCTTTTTCTCACAGAAAAACTTACTCACCTGCTAAATTTTTTGATTTATACACAGAAGATGATTTGGATGAAGCACGAAGAGAATCCGATTATCACCATGATAATTTTGAAGATTTTTTTAATGAATAAATAGATGCGGTGGTTGAACGGATGTTGAATTTGAATTGATAGCGTTTTGTGAATCGCTTTGTAAATAATTTTGGCAGTAAATATGAGTGTCAGGATTCGGGTGGGTTTAACAAAAAGGCAGATTAACCCCCTGCCTTTTTTGTCAAAAATGCTGCAAGCCCCCGTCTCTTTAGGTCGGGGATGTAGCATCCAACTTTTTCCAATCAGGAATTCGCGCAACATAATCTTTGATGTTGCTAATCACTGAAACGCCAAACCGCCAAAAATGAAATACAATCCACCTCGTCATCAACTTTCGATTTAAGAAGAAAACCCATGTCAGCAGAAGCCATTACAACCGTCGTAAAAATGATGGAAACTTTACCCGATAACGCACAATCTCAAGTCGTTGAATACATCAAAAACTACATCGCCGATTTACAAGATGAATTACGCTGGGATGAAAACTTTAAAAAAACAGAAAGTAATTTGATTCAAAAAGCGCGATTAGCAAAACAACAAATGGCAGAAGGTAAAGCGCAACCATTGAGTCTTTCAATTTAAAAGCGAACGGAAATTTGAAAACATGTATTTCGTTCGCTTTTTTATTTGATTTACGACAACACATCCTGCACCGCATCCAACTTTTTCCAATCAGGAATTGGCGCAACGCAATCTTTTTTCGGGACATATTCGGATTGTTCGAGTTTTTTATAACGATGAATGTAGCGCGGGCAATTCAAAAACAAATTCCGAACCGTTATGCGAATAATAAATTTTGCATCAATGTATTCCTCCAAAAGTGGGTCATCTAACACAATGTTTGCTGTGCCATGCAAACGCAGACGTTGTGGATTTTCAAAATCAATAAACAACAAACCGACTTCAGGATTCAACGCAATGTTACCTGTCGTTAAAAACATCCCGTTGCCGTCGTAATCAGGAAACGCAATCGTTTTTTCATCAATCACCCGCACAAAACCTGTCGCGCCACCTTTGTGCGAAACCGTCGGACGACCTTGGTCATCAACACTACTGATAAAAAACATATCGCGCGATTCAATAAACGTGCGTTCTTCGTCCGTAATTGTTTCATGCACAATCAATTCATGCACACGGTCAGCTAATTTGCGGGAATCAAAATGGTTTTGTAATTCAAGATTACCTTGGTGGAATGTTTCAGTCATAGGATTTGCCTTAATTTCTAATTGGATTCTCAATAAAATTGTTTAAAATCAATTTTTCTTAAACAACCGCAAACATAACACAAAATGTCTACGACTTTATCCGCTTTATTGTCAGCGCGTTACGGCAAAAATCTTCCCCATTTAGATTTTGAATTAAATTCAACCTTGGAAACCTTACTTTCTCACAAATCGATTCGTCATTACCTCGATAAACCGTTACCCGACGGCACATTGGAATTGATGATTGCGGCGGCGCAATCAGCGGCGAGTTCGTCAAATTTGCAATTATGGAGCGTGGTTGCCGTCACCAATTCAGAGCGCAAACAACGCCTTTCTGAACTGTCTAATAATCAGTCACAAATCACGCAAGCCCCGTTATTTCTGGTTTGGCTCGCCGATGTGGCGCGACTTGAAAACATCATGAAAGCCGATAATCTCGACCCACAAGGTTTGTATCAATTAGACCTTTTTTTGATTGCGATTATTGATGCCGCACTTGCGGCGCAAAATGCCGTGATTGCCGCTGAATCACAAGGCTTGGGAACGGTTTATATTGGTGCATTACGCAACAATGTCACACGCGTTTCTGAAGAATTACAATTGCCCGAAGGTGTTTTTCCTGTTTTTGGACTTTGCGTAGGTTATGCAAATCCTGAAAAGAAAATTGCCGTAAAACCGCGTTTGCCGCAAGAAGCGGTTTTACATAAAGAAGTCTATCAAGCAAATTCGCAAGCTGCCGCCGTTGATTCGTATAACAACGTGATGCGTGAATTTTACGAACAAAACAAAATGAATGTGCAAGGAAATTGGGCGAATCATTGCAGTGAACGCATTCAAAACCGAGCGATTAACTCCGAATTACAGGCATTTTTAGCCACGCAATTTGGTTCAAAATAAGGTTTCAAATCATGCAATACAAAAGGGCTTGAATGCTCTTTTGAATAAAAAAATTCCCCTGTCATATTTGCGATAAAAATAGTGTGATACCATTCGCCTCATTTTTTAATTCACAAGAGGTAGATAAAACAATGCAAGCAACAGTGAAATGGGTTGATGGCATGATGTTTTTAGGCGAATCGGGCAGTGGTCACACGGTGGTGATGGATGGCGCACCTGAAAACGGTGGTCGTAACATGGGCATTCGTCCAATGGAAATGCTGTTACTTGGCATGGGCGGTTGTTCATCATTTGACGTGGTGCAAATTCTGCAAAAAGGACGCAATGATTTAGTTGATTGCAGAGCCGAACTGACCGCAGAACGCGTTGATGCTGTGCCTGCTGTTTTTAGCAAGATTCACTTGCATTTTGTGATTAGCGGACGGGACTTAAAACCTGCCGTGGTAGAACGTGCTGTAAAATTATCCGCAGAGAAATACTGCTCTGCGTCAATTATGTTGGGAAATGCAGGGGTAGAAATTACCCATGATTTTGAAGTTATCGAGGTTTAAATAAGTTGAATACAAAATTACAATTACACGGCTTTAACAATTTAACGAAGTCGCTTAGTTTTAACATTTACGACATTTGTTATGCCCCTGCCGAGCAGCAACAGGCTTACATCGAATACATTGACGAAGCCTATAACGCTGACAAATTGACCCAAATTTTAAAAAATGTTGCCGATATTATTGGCGCACAAATTTTAAATATCGCTCGTCAAGATTACGACCCACAAGGCGCGAGTGTGACGATGCTGATTTCAGAAGGTGATTCGCCACCGCCACCCAGCATGAATTCGCAATCACCTGGCCCTTTGACTACAAATACCGTGTTGGCGCATTTAGATAAAAGCCACATCACCGTTCACACTTATCCCGAAAGTCATCCTGATAATGGCATTAGTACCTTTCGTGCCGATATTGACGTATCAACGTGCGGTCGTATTTCACCATTGAAAGCCTTGAATTATTTGATTCACAGTTTTGAATCAGATGTTGTGACGATGGATTATCGCGTGCGAGGCTTTACGCGTGATATTGAAGGCAAAAAACATTACATCGACCACGACATTACGTCGATTCAAGATTTTATTGCCCTCGACACGCAAGAAAATTATCAAATGATTGATGTGAACGTGTATCAAGAAAACATTTTCCACACCAAAATGATGCTCAAAGAAACGGAATTGGAAAACTATTTGTTTGAGAAAGAGTGCAATTTGTCAGCCGAGCAAAAAGCGCAAATCGAAAAGAAAGTTCACAAAGAAGTTACCGAGATTTTTTACGGTCGAAATTACCGTTAAACGATTTGTAAAAACATGGCGCGATATTCGCGCCATTTTTCATTTGAGTTGTTGGGCGATTAACACAATCGGATGCACAACTTGCAAATTTTCACCTCGCTCACGCAATCCCGCCGCAATGTGCAATGCACAACCAATGTTTGAACTCACCAAATAATCGGCTGGTTTTTCTAACGCTGTTTCAAGTAATTCGTTTAACAGCGTTTGAGCCATGTTGTCGTGTCTTAAACTGTAAGTCCCCGCTGCGCCGCAACATTGCGTCGTGTCTGGCAAAACTGAAATGTTTGCCTCAGGAATTTGTTTTAATAATGTCAAAACACTTTTGTCGGTTTTCAACACGTTTTTGAGCGTGCAAGGGGAATGCACACGAATGTTTGTCGCCAGCGGTTTTAAATCAAATTCAAATTGCGACAAGAAATAACTAATATCAACGACTTTGAGCGCATAATCTTTCAATGTGCTGCCACAACCGCTCGCAATCGTGATAATTGCCTGTAAATTTTCATTCGTAAACGCCGCTTGATTTTGCGCCGCTAAATTCTTTGCCGTTTTGGCATCGCCTTCGTGCAATGCCAATGCTCCGCAACAGGCTTGCGACTCGGGCAAATGAACATTGAAACCGCTATGCGTTAACACCGTAATCGCGGCATTGACTGTTTCAAAATCGAACAATTCGCCCATGCAACCAATGAACAAGCCGACATCACCTTTCACGTCATTTTTCGCGGGATAATAATTTTTCAGCGTTTGGGATTCTTGAAAATTGGGTATTAAACGTTCCAATTTTCCTAAACCTAAAATTTGTGGCAAATGTAAAAAACGCGCGGTTTTTTGCAGATTTTTTTGCTGATAAAGCGTCAAGAGCGATTTTGTCCAGCCTTGAATGCGCTTATTTTCAGCGAAGTTTTTGACCATTTTTACCGAAAGTGGCGAGGATATTTCGCTGTGCATTTCAGCGCGAAAATCATCAATCAATTTCGCGTAAGGTACAACGGCAGGACAGGATTTTTCACACGCACGACACAGCAAGCAATTATCAATGTGTTCAAGCAAATTCCCCGTGACGTTCAAATTTCCACCCGCCCACGCTTGAATTAGTGCAATTCGTCCGCGCGGCGATTCATTTTCATTTTGCGTGTGCGTGTAAGTTGGGCAATGTGGCGAGCAAATCCCACATTTCACGCAACTGTCAGCAATTGCGAGCAACTCTTTTTTATTCGTCATTATTGTCTTCCGTTAAAGCGTCTTGGATTTGTTGGTATTCGTGCAATTTGGGGCGATATAAAAATATGCCAAGTCCTGCAACGATATTAAAAATGTGCAGGCTATTAAAACCGTCGCCGAAATAAAATATCACGCTGCCCAAACTGCCAATCACCAAAATCAACAGCATCGAAACGCTGACCGTTAAGGTGTAGCGTGTTTTGATGGTTTTTTCTAAATTCGCATTCTCAAGCAACGGCATGGTTTGATTTAAGCGCAAAAAGATGTGGCGTAATAAATTCGTCAGCGGCAACAATAAAATTGCCAAAATATAAAAAATCGTGCGCCAGAAAATGCGTTCATGTTCGGAAAGTGGATTTTGAAAATGATAAAAATGTGCGGCAAAAACGCTAAAACTCAGCAGCGCGATAATCACGCTGGTGATAAACCAAGGTAGAAAAATGGGTGATTTCAAAGGAAAGAACTCGTTTGTTTTAAGAAAATATTTTTAAAAGTTTTGCCGCTTGAATTTTAATGGTTGCTTTGAGTTTCAAACTAGCTTGATAAATTTGCGTATGTTGAATTAGCTGATGCGCCCAATGCAAAACATCTGTCACCGCATGATAAATTTTTGCAAACCACGCAAACGTCAATAACGCTGTTTTAACCAACCGAAAAATGCGAGCAATTAGCAATGTGCCAACCAATTTTACGGCAATTTCTAATGCGATGCCTTGAACAATTGCACCGTGCGTCAGTAAAAATATAGCCAGTAAATTAAACGGCGTGATGATAATTAACGGAATTAAAAAAGCCAGCAAGGCTTGATTTGGCGAAGCCGAAATTAGCCACGCATCGAATTTTTCTAAATGCAAAACTCGTGAAAACCATTGCCCCAAAATCGCTAGCGCGTCCCAAAGCCATTCTTCAAAAATAACCAGCAGCGCGAAAAACGAAAGTAGCCCTTTTTTAATCATGAATTATTGCTCGGCATTGAGTTTGTCGATGAGCGGCACAATCACCGTTTGCAAAATCGTTAAATCAACTGGGCCAGTTTGTTTGTGGCGAATGTTGCCTTTTTTGTCGATAACAAACGTTTCAGGTACGCCATAAACGCCCCAATCAAGACCTGCCATGCCTTGCGTATCGGAAATACTCAGTAAATACGGATTTCCCAAACGCGAAAGCCATTGCATTGCTGCTTCACGCTCGTCTTTATAATTCAAACCGATTAAATTCACCGACGGATTTGTCCGCGCAAATTCAGTAAAAAAAACGTGTTCTTGACGACATGAAGCACACCACGAAGCCCACACATTTAAAAGCCAAACTTTGCCTTTCATGTCAGCAGGCGAAAAGGTTTTTTCTGGTTCGTGTAATTGCG
>JAQTXN010000163.1 GCA_028688755.1 Methylococcales bacterium
CCTATGCAAGCAACAATGAACGATGCGGCAACATAGACGATACCAAGCAGCATTATTTTTCTACCTTACAAAGTGAATTTAAAGAAGGTGTGTAAGAACAAAATCCTACACACCCATTGAGAGAAATTATTTTGCTTCTGCTACTTTCCCTACAGGTTGCTCATTCATCTTGGTTTTAGCCAAGATGGCTGAACCCTCTTTCACTTGTGCTTCGTAGAATGCTTTGACTGCTTTAGGGTTAAAAGTCAAAATCGTGCCACCTGATTCAAAATGCTCAATAAAGACTTTTCCTAACGCATAAGTCGTCGCTCCACTTGTTGCTGACATACTGATTGCGCCTAAAACAGGACCTACCAATGGAATTACTTTTACCATGCTGCCCAACAATGGACCGACTGAAAATGAAACACCACCGCCAATTAATGAGGCAATCACATTCTTTCCAGCGTCTTTTGAAAATTTCACACCATACAAATTACTCAAACGACGTAATAAATCTAGTTGAATACCAGTAACACCAACCAAGTCAACCACTGGTAAGGGAACAAGCCCCACGCCCGTCGCACAATACATACCCATTCTCACCAAATGTTCTGCTTCTCTAAGTCTTTCTTCGGGACAAACTGGAACTATTTCTTCACTCATATTTTCTGTCATTACAATCACCTAACTTAGCCAAATTGTTTTAGTCAATTTATAGGGGAAAATCCTACGGTCTAGGATTGTTGCATAAAATGTTGAATGTAACAATTTTTAAATTGTAATTCTTGCATTTACCTTTCAAACACGAATTAGACTGTCGAGATAAGATCCAACGTAACAATATGCTGGGTATAATTTGAATTTTGAACGAGTAGCAAAACGGTAATTGTCAGTTCGTAAAAATGTCTTTCAACATTTTGAATACTCGGTTTGTGCAACCGCCCGACTAAAATGTAATCCGCGCCCACTTTTCTGGCTAACTCTGCCGCTATATCATCGTGGTCAAAAAGATAACCAAAACCACTAGTTGCGTGTTGTTGTGCGTCTAATTGAATAGGGATAATGATACTCTCACTTTCAAGCATTTCTTTGATAGCCGCCGTGCGTTCAATTTCAGCAGGAATTCTAGGCGCAAGTGTTAAATCGTGTAATTCAAAATCTAAAATTATAATTTCAGTTTAAGCAAAAGTTGCTGCTCAAACAGAGTTCGATTGCGACTAAAAATTTTGCTGTTTTTTTGATCATATTTTTGTCTCACGTTTATACGCAAAAACCATTAACGCTGCCCCAATCACAATCATCGGTGTGGACAAAATTTGTCCCATCGTCACCCAATCAAGCGCGAGATAGCCCAAATGTGCGTCTGGCAAACGGTAAAATTCAACAAAAAACCGAAAACAGCCGTAACACATCACCGCTAAACCTGTTGCCGCCATCGTAGGACGCGGCTTTTGCGTGTAAAGCCACACAATCACAAACAGCACAAAGCCTTCTAAAAATGCTTCGTAAAGTTGTGATGGATGACGTGCCACATAGCCGCCATTGGGAAAAATCATCGCCCACGGCACGTCTGTTGGTCTGCCCCAAAGTTCGGAATTAATAAAATTTCCTAAACGCCCCGCGCCTAAACCAATCGGCGCAATCGGTGCAATTAAATCTGTGAGTTGCCAAAGTGTGCAATTTTGCTTTTTCGCAAACCATGCCATTGCCGCAAATACGCCCAGCATTCCGCCATGAAAAGACATTCCACCTTGCCAAATTTTGAATAAAACCAGCGGATTGTCTAAAAACTGCCCGAAGTTATAGAACAAAATATAACCAATTCTCCCGCCCAAAATCACACCCATCGCGCCATAAGTCACTAAATCTTCTATGGCTTCGGGTTTGATGGGTGACCACGCTTGTTTTGCACGATATTGTCCAAGCAAATAAACCGCCGCAAAACCAATCAGGTACATGATGCCGTACCAGTGGATTTTTACAGCACCAAGCGAAACAGCAACAGGGTCAATGGCAGGATAAGCAATCATTTTTACACGTCCAAATTTGAAACATCGAGTGCGTTTTTCACAATAAAATCACGGCGCGGTTCGACGACATCGCCCATCAATGTGGTGAAAATTTCGTCTGCGGCAATCGCGTCTTCGATGCGAACTTGCAACAAACGACGATTATTACTGTCGAGCGTCGTTTCCCACAATTGTTCAGGATTCATCTCGCCTAAACCTTTGTAGCGTTGAATGGTTTGCCCTTTTTTGATTTCGCGCATCATCCACTCAAACGCTTGTTTGAAGTTTTCGACAGGTTGTTGACGTTCGCTCATTTGCATCACAGATTCAGCGTTAAACATACCTGCTGTTTCGTTCGCATAAGTCGAAATTTTTTGATAATCCGTGCTGTTGAAAAATGCCATCGGCAAGACAAAAATTTTACTCGTGCCGTGTCGGCGTTTCGTTACCGTAATTTTGAAGTCGTGCGAATTGTGATATTCCAACTCACTGCTAAATTCCGCTAAACCACCCGCTTCGGTCAAACGCGCATGAATGTTATCGAGCCACGCTTGCATTAATTCTGCCGATGATTTTGTTTCGTCAGTCAACGGTTGAATGTAGCAAAATTGGTCTAAAAATAAATCATCATAACGTCGCGCTAAACGTTGAATAATCGCATTTACGTCTAAAAACGCTTTGGCTAATTTTTCCAATCCTTGCCCTTGAATTGCAGGTGCAGACGGTTCGGTAATCAATTGCGCTTTTTCGAGCGCGAGTTGAATCAAATAGCTGTTCAATTCAGCATCGTCTTTGACGTAATGTTCTTGTTTGCCTTTTTTGACTTTGTAGAGCGGTGGTTGCGCGATGTAGATGTAACCTTTTTCAACAATTTCAGGCAATTGGCGATAGAAAAACGTCAGCAACAATGTCCGAATATGCGAGCCATCAACGTCCGCGTCGGGCATGATGATGATGCGGTGATAACGTAATTTTTCGATGTTGTATTCGTCTTTGCCGATACCGCAACCTAACGCTGTAATCAATGTGCCGACTTCTTCGGACGAAATCATTTTGTCAAAACGCGCTTTTTCGACGTTCAAAATTTTCCCTTTGAGCGGCAAAATTGCTTGTGTTCTGCGGTCACGACCTTGTTTTGCCGAGCCGCCCGCCGAATCCCCTTCGACTAAAAATAATTCCGACAACGCGGGGTCTTTTTCTTGGCAATCGGCAAGTTTTCCTGGTAAGCCTGCAATATCGAGTGTCGTTTTACGACGTGTCATTTCACGCGCTCGACGCGCCGCATCTCGCGCTCTTGCCGCATCGATAATTTTGCCGACAATCAATTTTGCGATTTGCGGTTTTTCTAACAAAAATTCTTGTAATTTTTCATTCATCGTCGATTCAACCAGCGGTTTAACTTCGGATGAAACGAGTTTGTCTTTGGTTTGCGAAGAGAATTTTGGGTCTGGCACTTTCACGGATAAAACCGCCGTTAAACCTTCTCGCGCATCATCGCCAGTGGTGGCAACTTTTTCTTTTTTCGCCAAGCCGTTGGTTTCGATGTATTGGTTGATTGTGCGCGTTAATGCGCCACGAAAACCCGCTAAATGCGTGCCACCATCGCGTTGTGGAATGTTGTTGGTGTAACAAAAAACATTTTCTTGATACGAATCGTTCCATTGCATCGCCACTTCAACCGTCACGCCTTCTTTTTCGGCTGAAAAGTAGAAAACATCAGGGAATAACGGCGTTTTGTTTTTGTTTAAATGCGTCACAAATGCGCTGATGCCGCCTTCAAATTCAAAAACGTCTTCTTTGTCGCTGCGTTCATCAAACAAACTAATCCGCACACCCGAATTCAAAAACGACAATTCGCGCAACCGTTTTGCCAAAATGTCGTAATGAAATTCTACGTTCGTAAATGTCGCTGTGCTGGGCAAAAATCGAATAGTGGTACCTGAGCCTTCGATTTCGCCAAACGGCGCAAGAGGAGCTACTGGCTCGCCATTTTTGTATGATTGTTTGTAGAGTTTTCCGTTTTTGCGAATTTCTAAATGCAATTCGTCCGAAAGCGCGTTCACAACCGAAACCCCTACGCCGTGCAAACCGCCTGACACTTTGTAAGCGTTGTCGTCGAATTTACCGCCTGCGTGTAACACGGTCATGATAACTTCGGCGGCAGAACGTCCTTCTTCTTCGTGAATATCAACGGGAATCCCGCGACCATCGTCCGAAACGCTTACAGAACCATCCGTGTGAATAATCACATTTACGCCTTTGCAATAGCCCGCTAACGCTTCGTCAATCGAGTTATCCACAACCTCAAAAACCATGTGATGCAAACCTGAACCGTCATCGGTATCGCCAATGTACATTCCGGGACGTTTGCGAACTGCGTCTAGCCCTTTGAGAACTTGAATGTTACTGCTGTCGTATTGATCGTTTGGATTGCTCATAGCGAGTGGTTTTTCCTGTTACTGAAAATCTGAAAACAACAATGCCCGTTGTCGGGCATCGTTTTTTGGTCGTGCATTATAACGCGAAATGACGATTAAAGCCGCATTGCCATCACAACGTATTTGTATTTTTCATTATTGGGTTCATTGATAAAACAACTGCTCGAATCATTTGCAACCGTAATTAACGCAGTGTCGCCGTCCAAACTTGAAACAGCTTCTGACAAATACTGCGCGTTGAATGCAATCGATAATGCTTCGTCGCCATATACGACGGCTAATTCTTCTTCTGCTTCATCGTGTTCAGGATTATGTGCGCTCATTTTCAAAAATTCGTTGTTCACCTCGAAGGTCACGCCTTTGAATTTTTCGTTTGAAAGCACAGCAACACGAGTGAGCGAATTTTTTAATGTCGTTTTATCGATTTGAATCGGGTTGAAAAATGATTGCTGAAAAACTTTGCTGAAATCAGGATATTTCGAATCGACGAGTTTTGCTGAAAAAATCATGTCGTTGATAAAAATGCGAATGCTGCTGCTTGAAAATTCAACACGCAATTCGATTTCGTCATTCGAAATGAGTTTGTTTAATTCTAAAACGCCCTTACGCGGCAAAATGATTCGCGCTTCAAAACCAGTTGGCACTTCGAGTTGGTCTTCGTACAACGCCAAACGATGCCCGTCTGATGCCACGATTTCAAGGCGGCTGTTTGAAATGTGCAACAGCATTCCGTTGAGATAATAACGCACGTCTTGGTTTGCCATGCAAAACGTTGTTTTATCGAGAGCTTTTTTGAGTTGCCCTGCGTTGATAACGAAAACATGATCAAGTTCACCTTCGCCAAAATCGGGGTTATTATCTGCCGGCAAACAGTCGAGCGAAAAGCGTGATCGGTTTGACGTGATT
>JAQTXN010000164.1 GCA_028688755.1 Methylococcales bacterium
CTTGAAGCGTCGTTAAAAATAAACTCATTAAAATCGACACTTCCGCTTGCGGTCTGCGCCAATTTTCACTACTAAAGGCAAATAAACTTAGCACTTCACAGGTTTCATCGGCAGCGCAAAATTCGACAATTTTTCGCACCGCTTTTACGCCCGCATGATGCCCGACAGCGCGGGGTAAAAAACGTTGCTGCGCCCAACGTCCGTTGCCGTCCATGATGATGGCAATGTGACGTGGTGCAGCTAATTTGACACGTTTTTCAACCATGAAATTACATTGACAACAAATCAGCTTCTTTAACTTCTAAGAGCTTTTCGATGTCTTTAATGTATTGATCGGTGAGTTTTTGAATTTCTGCTTCGGCTTTTTTTGCTTCATCTTCCGAGCAAGTTTTGTCTTTGAGTAAATTTTTAACCGCAGTATTAGCATCTCGGCGAATGTTTCGCACGGCAACGCGCCCATCTTCGGCAGCAGTTTTGACGATTTTCACCAAACTTTTACGGCGTTCTTCAGTCAACGCAGGAAGCGGAATGCGAATAGTCATGCCGTTTGTCATCGGATTTAAACCTAAATCTGATTTCATAATGGCTTTTTCAATCGCTTGCACCATGCCTTTTTCCCAAGGCGTAACACTGAGCATTCGTGCGTCTTCTACCACGACGTTTGCTACCTGTGAAAGCGCGGAATCGGTGCCGTAATAAGACACTACGATTTGGTCGAGCAAACTTGGATGAGCGCGACCTGTGCGAATTTTTGAAAATTCTTGTTTTAACGATTCGATGCTTTTGCCCATGCGGGTGGCGGCATCTCGTTGAATATCACTAATCATTGAAATTATCCTCGTTCAATAAGTGAGCCGATGTCTTGCCCAGTCATGAGTTTCATCACTGCGCCTTGTTCAAAAATGTTCATGACGCGCATCGGCATATTATTATCGCGACACAACACTAACGCAGTCGTGTCCATGACATTTAAGCGTTGATCTAAGGCTTCGTCGTAAGTTAGACGGGAATAGAATTTGGCGTTAGGGTCTTTGTTTGGATCGGCAGAATAAACGCCTTGTACTTTGGTTGCTTTAATCATGAGTTGCGCGTCGATTTCAATCGCGCGAAGACTTGCGGCCGAATCGGTTGTGAAAAACGGATTGCCTGTTCCTGCGGCAAAAATTACAACGCGACCTTTTTCTAAATGACGTACAGCTCTGCGGCGAATGTAATCTTCACAAACTTGATTGATTTTAATCGCTGACATGACGCGAACAGGTTGCCCTAAATGTTCGAGCGCGTCTTGCATTCCAAGTGCATTGATAACGGTTGCAAGCATGCCCATTTGGTCGCCCGTGACACGGTTCAAACCTTCGCCAACGCTTTCTGCGCCTCGAAAAATGTTACCGCCTCCAATTACTAAACCGACTTCAACGCCAAGATCACACAATTCTTTGATTTCGCTAGCAAGGCGACTGATGATTTTCGGGTCGATGCTACCGCCACCCGATGAACTCATTAACGCTTCACCGCTTAACTTTAATAAAATTCGTTTGCAAATTAGATTAGTCATGTTTTCTTTTTGGGTGAAAGGTTTTTAAAAACGTAAGGGCAAAACATTTTTCACCCTTACTCGCAAGAATGAATTTATTTCATTGCGTTGACTTGCGCCATAACTTCCGCAGCAAAATCTTCTTCTTTTTTCTCGATGCCTTCGCCAACTTCAAAACGGCTGAAACGAATCACTTTGTTGCCTTTTGATTCGGCTAATTTGCCAACGGTAATTTTGTCGTCTTTAATGAAGGCTTGACCGTTTAAAGTCACTTCAGCTAAGAATTTGCTAACTCTGCCTGAAACCATTTTTTCAATGATGTCAGCTGGTTTGCCTTTCATTTTTTCTTCTTGTTGCGCTAAGAAAATTTCTTTTTCTTTTTCAATCAATTCTGGTGAAACTTGGTCTTCAGAAACACAAGAAGGTTTTGAAGCAGCAATGTGCATTGCAATATCTTTGCCTAATTCAGCGTCATTTGCCGCGAGTTCAACGATAACACCGATTTTTGTACCATGTAAATAGCACGCTGTACCGCCTTCGGTTTTGAATTTTTCAAAACGACGAATCACGATGTTTTCACCTAATTTTGAAATTAAACCGCGACGAATTTCGTCAACAGTGATGCCACCTTCTAAAGGCATTTCAAGTAATTGTTCAACGGTTTCGATACCATTGTTATTCAATAATGCGTGTGCAACGCTGTTCACGAAACCGACGAAATCTTCTGCTTTTGCGACGAAATCGGTTTGGCAGTTCACGTCAACAATCGCAACGTGTTTGCCACATTCACTAACTTTTACACCGATGATGCCTTCAGCTGCGATGGTGCTTGATTTTTTGTCAGCTTTCGCTAAACCTGCTTTACGCATATTTTCAATCGCAAGTTCCATGTCACCTGCGGCTTCAACTAAGGCTTTTTTGCATTCCATCATGCCTGAGCCTGTGCGTTCGCGTAATTCTTTTACTTGTGATGCGCTAATTTCTACACTCATTTTTATCTCTCTATTTTTTTACGGTATTTACTGTAAAAACGCCCCCAAAAGGAGGCGTTCTTGTGAATCAACATTAGCGTTTAAAAAACAACTAATGCAAAAAGTTTTTATGCAGCTGTTTCTTCTACGAAGTCATCTGCACTAGCTTTCGCTGAAAAACCTGTAAGGGCATTTTTTGCATCTAAAATCGAAGATGCTGCCGTTTCGCAATACAATTTAATTGCGCGAATTGAATCGTCATTACCAGGAATGATGTAATCCACGTTTTCTGGTGAATTGTTTGAATCGACAACGCCGACCACTGGAATGCCTAATTTAATTGCTTCAGCAATCGCATTTTTCTCATAACCAACGTCAAGAACGAAAATCACATCAGGTGTGCCTTTCATGTCTTTGATGCCGCCTAAGCTGCGTTCTAATTTTTCTAATTCACGTTCCATACCCAACGCTTCTTTTTTACCAAAACGTGCGTATAACGTGCCATCTGCTTTCATCGCTTCGAGTTCTTTCAAACGCGAAATTGATTTTTTAATGGTTTTGAAGTTTGTGAGCATACCACCGAGCCAACGGTGATTCACATAAGGCTGACCTGCTAAAGCGGCTTGTTCAGCGACAACTTTACGCGCGGCTTTTTTGGTTCCAACAAATAAAATGGTGCCTTTATTTGCGGCAACTTGACCTAAATAGTTCATTGCGTCGTTGAAAAGTGGAAGCGTTTTATCCAAATCGATGATGTGGATTTTGCTACGCGCACCGAACAGATAGTTCGCCATTTTTGGGTTCCAATAACGTGTTTGGTGTCCAAAATGTACGCCCGCTTCAAGCATTTCGCGCATGGTTACTGCTGCCATTGATTTCTCCTAAAATTAAGTGGGACTGGCTGTCCCATTGGGTTACGCCACCGATTATCCCGCTTGAAAAACCTGTAAATTTTTACAAGGCACCCTTTCAAACGTGGTAGATAATCGTGAGGATTGTTACAAAAATGAATTCGAATTTATATCACAAATCGTCATTTGCAACAAGAATTGCCAACCTTTTTACATTGGGAATCACAAGTGTGAAAGATATTTTGTAACAAAGCGACAAAATAACGTGAATCTGTGATAATTCGACGGCTGACGTAATCCCTCTAAAAATTATTTTCCATTCACAGTGAAACTCGAAAAAATCAAACTCTGCGGCTTCAAATCGTTTGTTGATGCGACCACGATTCCCATTCATGGAAATTTAACAGCCATCGTAGGCCCTAATGGTTGCGGTAAATCCAACATTATCGATGCTGTGCGCTGGGTGATGGGCGAAAGCTCGGCGAAACATTTGCGTGGTGGCGCAATGACCGACGTGATTTTTAACGGTTCGTCTGGTCGAAAACCTGTCAGTATGGCAAGTGTTGAACTCATCTTTAATAATTCCGAAGGCAAACAAGGCGGCGAATTCGCGCAGTATTCACAAATATCCATTAAACGCCAAGTGAGTAGAGACGGGCAATCAGGCTACTTTTTAAATGGTTCACGTTGTCGGCGAAAAGATATTACTGATTTGTTTTTAGGAACGGGTTTAGGTTCGCGCAGTTATGCCATTATTGAACAAGGTACGATTTCACGAATGGTTGAAGCCAAGCCTGAAGAATTGCGAATTCATATTGAAGAAGCTGCAGGAATTTCCAAATACAAAGAGCGTCGTAACGAAACCGAAACACGCATGGCGCACACACGCGAAAATTTAGAACGATTAAACGATGTGCGTGATGAAGTTTCAAAACAAGTTTCGTCGCTGCAAAAACAAGCACAAAAAGCACAGCAATACAAAGTGTTAAAACAACAAGAACGCGAGTTAAAAGCGCAATTGCTAGCAATACGTTTGCAAAGTTATCAAACCAGCGCAGAAGAAATTGAAACGCGCGTGCAAGCTGTTGCATCGCAGCACAATCAGTTTTTTATGACATTGCGTGATTTGAATGCACGTTTAGAAACTAATCGCACGATGCAAAAAACTCAGCAATCGCAGCTTAATCAAACACAAGGTTTGTATTATCAAGCGGTCGCGGACGTGAATCGTTTAGAACAAACCATTCAACACGCAAAGCGCAGTCACGAAGAAACGCAGTTAGAAATTCAACGTGCTAACGAACACGCTGTGCAAGCCTTAGAACAATTACACGCCGACAACGAAACATTGGCAGAAATTGGTGTTGAATTAGAAACCAATGAGATGCAAAAAACTGCGTTTCAAGAGCAACTCGAATCGCTCAATTTTGAGCAACAAGAATTGCAAAAACAGCGACAAAACTGGCAAATACAAACGGATAATCACCGTTTAGAAATTGCAAAAATTCAAACTGAGCAGCAAACCGCACAACTCAAAATCGCGCAAATTCATCAGCAACAGCAGCAGTTGCAACAGCGTTTAGAAAAATTGCGCGAAGAACACGCCGAATTACTCGCAAGTGATTTGAATGATGAAATTTTAGATTTGACTGAGCAAATTGCAGAATTGTCGGAGCAGCGCGAAACGCTTACCGAGCAACTCGAAAATCTGCAAATCCAAATTCAAACTGCGCGTGAGCAAATTCAAATTTACCAAGAATCACTCAATGTAAAACGCGCCAAAATTCACGACGTACAAGGGCAAATCAAATCGCTTGAAGTTTTGCAACAGCACGCGATGGCAAAAGATAATCAGACGGTGAATGCGTGGCTGAAAAAATACGGTTTGAGT
>JAQTXN010000165.1 GCA_028688755.1 Methylococcales bacterium
GTGCAATGGCGTTGTGAAATGCAACACCGATGTTTTTATTAAAGCCGTCAATGCCGAAAAATTATGCGGCAAAGAGAATTGGCGATTACCGACAAAACAAGAATTAGAAAAACTGGTTGTCTGCCCAAATGGTGAGACCCCTAATCGTCCTGCAAATGAAAAAAGCGATATTTGCCTTGAGACAAATCCTCCGCTTGATCCCTACAATCCGCGCCCTTCAATACCTTTTATTGATACGGTTTATTTTCCTAATACAAAAACGGATTGGTATTGGACATCGGACACTTACATTCCAACACTTTCATCAGCGGCAAAACCGTTGACATCAAAACAGAAAAAACCTGTTTATGATTCAGCTTGGAATGTGAGTTTTTATGATGGACATGTTCGTGCTGACAATAAAGCGAATGCCGCGAAGGTTCGTTTAGTGAGCGATTAAAACTCTGTTATTCGTGATGGTGACTGTCTTCGGGCGAAACAGTCACCGCTTCAACTGCAACGCCATATTTATAAACCATCAAACCGCCTAAATCAGCACCAGAAATTAACACGCCTGCCAAAATGATTGACAGCACAGTGTAAATTCCAAAACCTTCAACAGGTCGGCGCAATCGCCATGCGCTTAACGCAAGTGACAAACCTAAAATCGAAATTCCTAAATGTTCGTGACGTTCCATAATGTCGTGAACATTGTGACCGTGTGGCACAGTTTCAGCCGCGTGCATTCCAGCCCAAACCGTTAATACCGCAAACGCTGTTCCCAAATAAAGCAAATTGCCTGCAAATTTTCGTAACTCAGATTTTTTGGTGGCTGTACCAATTAAATCAATGGCGACGAAAAGACTTAAAAACGCAATTGGAAAATGCACCAGCAACGGATGAATGTTGGCAAGACTTGCAATGCCTTCTAAAAAATTAGATCCATTCGACGAGCCACCATTTGCAGTAAGTCCTTCAAAAAATCCTAAAAGCCCCGTCAACATTTCTAAAAGTTCGTTGTGACCGTCGGCGTTGCCGTGGATAGAAAACGATAAATAGTTCATAAAACCTCAGTCAAAACGCCGTGCATCGGCGGGAAGTTTGTTAAAAATAGGATTTTTGATAATACCGTAATGCTCAGGATAATAAACGCCTGCTAAATGCAAACCGTCGGATGGTGCCGTTACACCACCTAATTTTCGGCATTTCACATAAAGCAATTCTTGTGTCCACGAAACGGGCTGTTTTTCTGCACCGATAGCCATTAAAACGCCTGCGATATTTCGCACCATGTGATGCAAAAAGGCATTCGCCGATAATTCAATAATCACTTTTTCATCGTTACGCTGAACATCGATGAAATACATGGTTCGAAACGGACTTTTTGACTGACAACCTTGAGCGCGAAATGAGGTGAAATCATGATGACCGATTAAATTTTGTGCAGCTTGGTGCATTTTTTGTGCATCAAGCTGGGGCGCATACCACGTTGTTTGTCGATTTAACGCCGATGGCGTGTTGCGATTCAAAATGACGTAACGATAAAAACGGGCAATTGCACTATAACGAGCATGAAAATCACCGATTGCTTCTTGCGCCCAAATCACCCGCACGTCAGGCGGTAAATGCGTATTTGTACCACGATGCCACGCTTCTAAAGTGCGAATCGCTGACGTATCAAAATGCACTACTTGCTCAGTCGCATGAACGCCCGTGTCAGTTCGCCCCGCGCATTGCACCGTAATTGGATGTTGAGCGATTTTACTCAAGGCTTGTTGCAGTTCGTGTTGAATGTTGCGTTGCTCAACTTGCCATTGCCAACCAAAAAAACGACTACCATCGTATTCGATACCTAAAACGATGCGTTTCATTTTTGCAGTAACAACGTTTTGACGGGATTAAATGATTTACGGTGAATCTCTAAAATGCCGAATTGTTCAATTTCTCGGCAATGGTCTTTTGTGCCGTAGCCTTTGTGTTTGGAAAAAGAAAACTGCGGGTAAATTTTGGCGCATTCATACATCGATTCATCACGGGCAACTTTCGCTAAAATGGAAGCCGCGCTAATTTCTTGCACGGTTTTATCACCTTGAATAATTGCACGGGCTGGAATGGTGAGTTTGGGAAGTTGGTTGCCATCGATTAACACTTCGTCGGGCTGAACATTTAAACCTTCAACAGCGCGACGCATCGCTAATAATGTGGCTTGCAAAATGTTGATATCATCGATTTCTTCAACTGTTGCAAAAGCAATCGACCAACTTAACGCATATTTTTTGATTTGTTCCGATAAGAATTCACGTTTTTTTTCGCTTAACGCTTTCGAATCGGCTAAACCGTCGATGGGAAAATCAGGATTTAAAATCACAGCAGCGGCAAACACATTCCCCGCTAAACAACCACGTCCTGCTTCGTCAACGCCTGCAATTAACATGATTTAACGCAAAATTCCGCGTGTCACATTGCGAAGAAAATTCACCATGTTCGACAACTCCTTGCTATCGCCCGCTAAATCTTCCATTTGCTCAATCGCGTCTTCAAGGCGCAGATTCATTTTGTAAATCATTTTGTAGGCTTTACGAATCAGGCGAATATCTTCAGCAGAAATACCGTTGCGTTCCATGCCAACAGAATTGATGCCATGCGGACGAGTGGGACGACCGCCAACCATCACGAATGGTGGAATATCCTGCGTAATCGCGCTGCCCATTGCAGAAAAACTGTATTGACCGATTTGAGTAAATTGATGCACTAGCGTGAAACCGCCCAAAATCGCGTGACTATTCAAACGGACATGACCTGCGAGCGATGCACCATTTGCCATAATCACATGGTCGCCAATGATGCAATCATGCGCGACGTGCGTGTATGCCATGAACAAATTATCGTTGCCGATTTTGGTCAAACTGTGATCTTGATGCGTGCCTCGGTGCATCGAGGTGTACTCACGAATCACATTGCGATCGCCAATTTCAAGGCGTGTGATTTCATGAGCGTATTTTTTATCTTGCGGGTCTTCGCCAATCGAACAAAATTGATAAATGTGATTATTTTTGCCTAGCGAAGTGTGACCTTTGACGACAACGTGCGATTCGATAACGGTACCTGAGTCGATGGTCACATCAGCACCAATAATTGAAAATGCGCCAACTCGCACATTTTCAGCCAAATCGGCTCTGGGATCGATAATCGCAGTAGGATGAATCAAGGTTTTACTCAACAACAGCCGCACAACGAATTTCAGCACTTGCTACAAATTCGCCATCCACGCTTGCGTTACATTCAAATGCCCACACGTTGCGTTTGCTTTTAACAAAACGCGCTTCAAGCATCAATTGATCACCAGGCACAACAGGGCGTTTGAATTTTGCTTTGTCGATACCAACGAGGTAATAAATCATACCTTTTAATTCATCACCTGCAGTTTCAGAAGCTAATAACCCCGTGGTTTGCGCCATCGCTTCTAAAATTAAAACCCCAGGCATGACAGGTTTTTGTGGGAAATGACCTTGAAAAAATGGCTCGTTGTAAGTGACGTTTTTCACGCCTAATAAACTCACTCCTGGCTCACATGCGACCACTTTATCCACCAACAAAAAGGGATAACGGTGCGGGAGAAATGCTTGAATTTGTAGAATATCTAACTTAACAGACATGATTTTAACTTCACTTTTAAAGGCAGGAGAGAGGGTTTAGGACTTGAAATAACAACAACTTATTCTGGCATCGAGGTTAATTTTTGTTGAACTTGCGCGGTCACGTCGATTTGTTCACTCGCGTAAATCACGCCATCTGTTAATAACAAATCAAAACCTTGGTCTTTTGCAATGCCACGAATCGCTTCAACGATGCGGCGTTGTAATTTACCTAATTCTTCGTTGCGGCGAACGTTAAAATCTTCACTAAATTCTTGTTGTGTACGTTTGAAATCACGTTTTTTATTTAAAACATCTTTTTCTAAATTCGCGCGACCTGCTTCGCCTAAAACCGCTGCATCACGAGTCAAACGTTCTTCCATGTTTTGAATATCTTTTTGTTGTGAAACAAGTTGTTTGTCGCGTGGCGAGAATTCTTGTTCTAAACGTTTTTTGGCTTTTTCCGCTTGAGGAGCTTTTTCAAGTACGGCAGGAATGTTCACAAAGCCTACTTTTAAATCAGCGTAACTGATGTTTGCCGCAAAAATTAAGCCTAAAAATAACGCGATTTTGGTTTTCATAAAAATGGAATTCTCCGAATGGAATCGTTTGAAATAAAAAAATAATGCTTAAATTATAAAGGATAAGCATGACAAACTAAAAATTGTTTTAGAAGTTTTGCCCAAAGTTAAATTGGAAAATCTGTTTTTCATCGCCTGTTGTAATTCCATTAACAGTTTGCAATGAATTTGAATTAAGTGGCTGTGCTGCACTTACCGATAATGCGCCAAATGGTGACATCCATTCACCTGAAACGCCTACTGAATACTTCATATTGTCAACATTCAAGCCTTGACTTAATGAACCTGCATCAAAAAATGTTCCTAAACGGACTGATTTGGTATCTGACATAAATGGGACAGGGAAAAATAATTCGGCATTTGCAATGACTTTCGTTGAACCACCGATTGAGTAATTCTTATAAGCACAAGGATTTATCGTTCCAAGTGCCGTTGTTGTCACGCTGCAATTAGTTCGACTTTCACGAGGACCTAATGTGTTATTTTTAAAACCGCGAATTGACCCCGTACCGCCTGCAAAATAGTTTTCGAAAAATGGCAATTCGCTGGTGTTTCCATAACCATCACCATAACCAATATCACCGTGTAATCGCAACGTTAAATCTTTTGCAATTGGAAAATACATTTGGTGTTTGTAATTCATTTTGTAGTATTCCAAATCACTACCTGGAACGGTGGCTAGTGCTGAAAAACGTTGTTGCCAACCGCTGGTTGGAAAAATAGCACGATTTAGTGTGTCATGCGTCCAACCGACGGAGGGAGCGAATGTAAAATAAGATTGTTGATCTGCGTTCGTGCTTCCTGCTGTCAAACTCGTGCAACCTTTAATCGATTTACAATTTAAGAAATTAACAATTTGATCAGACGAATAGGCGGTCGTTTTTAATGTTGTATATTTTCCATCTAAGTCAAAACGAATACTGTCATATTCGTTGATTGGCAAACCAAAGTTGATACCAGCATTCACAACGTCTGTATTGTAATTCGAGATGTTAATCGCACCAGCATTGCGGCTTGAATAACCCAAGTTATAACCTTG
>JAQTXN010000166.1 GCA_028688755.1 Methylococcales bacterium
ATGCTTGGGGGATTAACTTGCGAACTTGCTGTGCGCCTTGCCAGTCGATTTCCAAAATCACGTCTTGACCTTGTGCTAGATTCGCTTCGACCGTTTGTTGCGCGGTACCGTAAAAATTATCAAAAACTTGAGCGCATTCTAAAAAAGCATTTTCGCCTTGCATGGTTTTGAATGTTTCTACATCGATAAAAAAATAATCTTTGCCGTGAATTTCGCCGTCACGCATTTGGCGGGTGGTGTGTGATACCGATACAATTAAATCATCGAGCTTTGAAACCAATTTTTTGACTAAACTGGTTTTTCCCGCGCCAGATGGCGCAGAAATAATATAGAGATTACCTTTATTCATATTTGTTTATTGCGTGAAAAGTTAAGATTGACGCGCATTTTAACAACCTTCAATTCAATAGTCAGGTTCATTCACAGGAGATAAAAAATGAGCATTCGTCGTTTTAATGAACAGTCGCCCAAATTAGGCGAAAACGTGTACATCGATGACAGCGCAGTGGTTATTGGCGCGGTCACGTTAGGTGATAACGTGTCAGTTTTCCCAACAGCCGTTATTCGTGGGGATGTTGAAAAAATTTCCATTGGTGAAAATACCAATGTACAAGATGGCGCGATATTACATGTTTCGCATCAAGGTAAATTTTCAGAGCGCGGGCATCCGTTACACATTGGCAAAAGCGTGACGATTGGGCATCGTGCGGTCATTCATGGTTGCACGGTGGGCGATTATTGTTTGATTGGGATTGGCGCAATTATCATGGACGACGCGGTTTTAGAAGATTATGTGATGCTTGGTGCGGGTTCGCTTGTGCCACCAAATAAAAAACTAGAAAGCGGTTATTTGTACGTTGGAAGTCCTGCTAAACAAAGTCGCGCGTTAAGTGAAGAAGAAAAAGAATTTTTACGTTATTCCGCCGAGCATTATGTGCTTTTAAAAAATCAGCATTTGGCGCAATAAAATGGCGCGGATTCAACACGTTGAATCCGCTTTTTTAAAAATTAAAACGTATCCGCGATTTTTTGCCCTTGTGCAAAATCAAGCGTACCTTCGTAAATCGCACGACCTGTAATTGCGCCCATAATGCCATCACCCGCAACTTTACCGAGTGCGTAAATATCGTCCAAATTCGTAATGCCACCTGAGGCAATCACGGGAATTGAAATGGCGCGTGCTAAACGCGCAGTCGCTTCAACATTCACGCCTTGCATCATTCCGTCGCGTGAAATGTCTGTGTAAATAATGGCGGCAACACCGTTTTCTTGGAATTCCAAAGCCAATTCAATGACATCAAATTGCGAAACCGTTGCCCAACCATCCGTTGCGACTTTGCCATCCTTTGCGTCTAAACCAACCATGACGTGACCTGCAAATTTCGCTGCCATTTCACGCACGAATTGCGGTTCTTGAACCGCTTTTGTGCCGATAATAACGTATTGCACGCCAGCGTTTAAATACGCTTCAATCGTTGCTTCATCACGAATCCCGCCGCCAATTTGCACGGGTAAATTTGGATAGGCTTTTGCAATTGCGGTAATCACTTCGGCATTGCGTGGTTTGCCCGCAAACGCACCATCTAAATCAACTAAATGAATTCGCTTTGCGCCCGCTTCAACCCAACGTCCTGCAACTTCAACGGGATTGTCTGAAAATACCGTATCGTCTTCCATACGTCCTTGACGCAAACGGACGCATTTTCCTTCTTTTAAATCAATGGCGGGGATAAGTAACATAAACGTTTTTCCTTAAAAATTATTGCAAAAGTATGTAAATAGCCCGCTATTTAAAACAATCCATTCGCTTAGTGCAACCCAATCTTTTGAAACGCTAGACAGCAAAAAGCCGCCTGAAATTTGAAATTTCGCGCGGCTTTTTGTTTTGGATATTAGGGAGCTACTTTGAGATTTTGCACTGAATTTAATAAATAATAATCGTACATATATTCCATAATCGCCTTTGTTTTGGGTGCAATTTTACTTAACGAAACAGGCGGTGCAGGGGCGTATTCTAAGTCTTGCATGATTCCTAACGCATAATCTTTACCATATAAATCTAAAACAATCGCTAATGCCATATCAGTACCCGCTGTAACGCCTGCTGAAGTCCAGTATTTTCCGTCTTGAACCCAACGTTTTTTCTGATATTTAGCACCAAATGTAGTTAATACTTCTTTCGCACGATACCAGTTAGAAGTGGCTTTTTTTCCTTTCAATAAATCCGCTGCGCCAAGTACCCAAGAACCTGTGCAAACACTGGTTGTATAAACGCTTGTTTCATCGATTTTTCTTATCCAATCAATAACGGTTTGATTTTTTGTAAGTGCAATCGTTTCGGTTGTGCCGCCTGGAACGACCAAAATATCGAGTACGTCAACTTCATCAATAGATTTATCGACATTGATAACTAAACCGTCGTTGGTTTTAATCGTGCCTTTTGCCGAGGCAATCAAAAATGTTTTCATCCCTGCTGATTTAAATACTTTATAGGGACCAATCGCGTCCAAACTGTTCACACCGTCATAAACAAAAATACCAATGCCATTTTTTTGAACATCTTGATTAGGCTTTGTTGCTAGAAAAGCCATTGTTTCTTCCATTGTTGCTGTGACAGCGGGCGTTGCGGCTTGAATGCTAGCAAATGGAATTAAAAGTAACGCAATACAAAATAATCGAATCATTTTCATACAGTCCTCAAAGGGTAAGAGTTAAAAAAAGTGCCGATACACAACCATGTATCAGCACATGAACCACTGTAACGAAAAATTAAGTAGTTGCCTATGTGACAAAGTGTCGCATCGTGCGATGACGAATAACCTACTAATACGCTAAACTATAGCCATCTTTTGAAATTGATAGCAAAACGACTATGTCTTTTACAAATAAAGTTATTTTAATCACGGGTGCCGCAGGTGGTTTGGGTTCTACAGCCGCATTAACGCTGGCAAAATTAGGCGCGACCATTATTTTACTCGACAAAAACTTGCCAAAACTCGAAACACTTTACGACAAAATTTTAGCTGAAAACGGCGTGGAACCCATTTTGTATCCGTTTGACTTAGCAGGCGCGAGCGAAAATGATTATGTGGAATTAGCGCAAAGAATCGACGAAAAATACGGGGCGTTACATGGCATTTTGCATAGCGCAGTGGAATTCAGTTCCTTTACACCACTGATTCAACACGGCACAAAAGAATGGGGACATACGCTCAATGTGAATTTAAACGCACCGTTTTTATTAACCCGCGTTTTATTGCCTGTGTTGCAAAAAGCACAACATGCGTCAATTGTTTTCACTTCGGATTCATCGGCTCGTTTAGCCCCTGCGTACAGTGGTGCTTATGGCGTTTCAAAAGTGGCATTGGAAGGTTTCGCTCACGTTTTGGCACAAGAATTAGAAGCGGCTGGCAAAATTCGAGTGAATACGTTTGTTCCAAGTCCCGTAGATTCACCACTTCGCAAACGCGCTTATCCCGCCGAAGACAAATCAAAATTGCCTGCAATGGATTCGCTTGCGCCGTTTTATGCGTATTTATTTGGCGATAACTTAGGCGTAACAGGGCAGGTGATTGATGCTCAAAATTTCAAACTTTAACTTTTAAAAATCATCATGGCAGACAAAGAAATCATCACGCTTACTCGTGACGTAGAAATTATTACCATTCCAGACGGGTTAATTGGCAAATTAAATCAAGGCGATGAAGTCACCTTGCATCAAGCATTAGGCGATAACTTTACCGTTCTGACCTCTTACGGTCATTTAGTTCGCATTTCAGGCAAAGACGCTGACGCGCTTGGCAAAGAAGAGCATCACAGCGCGACGCTTGCAAGTGAAGATACCGCGCAAGCCGTTGAGCAAAACTGTTGGGCGGTAATGAAAACGGTTTATGACCCAGAAATTCCTGTGAACGTGGTGGATTTGGGCTTGATTTACAGTTGTGAACTGCACCCTGTTGCAAATAACCATTATCACGTTCATGTTATGATGACGCTTACCGCACCTGGTTGCGGGATGGGACCTGTGATTCAAAGTGATGTTGTAAAGGGCATTCAAGCCTTGCCAAATGTGGCGAGCGTCAATGCCGAAATCGTTTTAGATCCGCCTTGGTCGCGTGAAATGATGTCTGAGGTCGCACAGGTACAATTAGGTTTATTTTAAAAACCATAATAAAAACTACAGAGAAAAACTATGATGAAAAAAACACTTTCAGCGGCAATTTTAGCCGCAATGGCAATGCCCGTTTTAGCGCAGGCAAGCGATGAGGTAGATACACGTTGGTATCTTGCACCGTATGGTTCATTTGTTTTAGCCGATGATGATAGAAATACGAGCGACGGTTGGGGTGGTGGTTTAGCGGTTGGTAAAATGCTCAACGAACATTTCAACGTTGAATTAAAAGGTTTCTATAACAATTTTGGCGGCAAAAATTCTGGTTTATTAGGCAATTCAAATAACAATGTTGACCTTGCAGGCGGCACAGCAGATTTACAATACTATTTCTTCCGTGACACATTCTCTCCTTATGCCGTTGTTGCAGCAGGTGCAGCAAATTCAAATACCGCAAATGGCAATCACATCGGTTTTATTGGTGAAGCAGGTTTAGGTTTTACTTACGAAATCTGTGATGGTTTATTGTTACGTTCTGACGTGCGTTACCGCTATAACAACAATTTCGGCAGCAGTGACAATAACAACAATTTCTTGCTTGCCAACCATTCAAACAGCGACGATTTTCATGACATGACTGTCAATGTTGGTTTTGTCATTCCATTAGGCGAAAAAGCAGAAAAACCACAACCTAAAATTGAATTACCTGTTGTCACGCCAACGCCTGTGCCAGATTGTTCAACACGCGACGACGACAATGATGGCGTAAATAACTGTTTAGACCAATGCCCAGGCACAATTGCGGGCGCAAAAGTTGACGCGCACGGTTGCCCAATTAGTTTGGAAATCAAAGGCGTGCAATTCAAATACGATTCAGCAGAATTAACACCTAACGCAAAAGTTATTTTAGATGGCGTAGCGAAAAGTTTAATTGCATATCCATTAAAAAATGATTTAGACGTGCAAGGTCACACCAGCAGCGAAGGCACAGATGCTTACAATTTGCGTTTATCACAAAAACGTTCACAATCAGTTGCGAATTACTTGAAATTGAAAGGTGTGAACAATAAATTAACCGCGCACGGTTACGGCGAAAGT
>JAQTXN010000167.1 GCA_028688755.1 Methylococcales bacterium
CGCCTTAACACTCATCATTGCGGCAAATTACGGCGGACGTTGGGATATGACGCAAGCGTGCAAAGTCATTTCACAGCGCGTTGCATCAGGTGAATTATCGCCGTGTGCTATCAACGAAGCTGTGATTAACGAACATCTTTGCCTTGCGGATTTAGCCGAACCCGATTTATTTATTCGTACAGGTGGCGAGCAGCGCGTGAGTAATTTCATGCTTTGGCAACTCGCGTACACCGAATTTTATTTTACACAAACGCTCTGGCCTGATTTTAATCAAGCCGCGTTGCAAGAAGCTATTGCGAGTTTTCAAACTCGGCAACGGCGTTTTGGGCATACGGGCGAACAAATCGCCGCGCTTGCTACTCCTTAAACTTTTCTTTCAAAAAATCTATGTTAAAACAACGTATTATCACCGCAACACTGCTCGCCACGTTTGTGGTTTTAGCGGTGTTTGAACTTCCAAACGATTATTTCTCACTTTTAATTGCGCTCATTATTTTGGTCGGCGCACACGAATGGTTAAATCTCACAAACGTTACCGACAAGAAAAAACGCGCTTTATTTTTTGCAGCGTTAATTGGCTCGATGTTATTCATTCATTTTTGGACGTATTTGCTCGAAATTGCCGCTGGTGTTCTCGATTATTTAGCCGAAAAATTCAAATTCGTTTTAGAAGATATTCGCAAGCAATCAGGGCTTTTAGAATGGTTGATGTTGCCTGCAATTATCTTTTGGGTTATCGCAATGCTCTCAATTCGCAACTCACCCGAAGGCGTTTTAAAACTTGAATTGTCGCCATTTAAACAAGCAGCAATCGGTTGGTTTATTTTACTCATGAGCTGGATGGCATTATCGCGCTTGCATTCGTTTTATGGTGCGGGAACGACGATTTACTTTTTAGCGTTAATTTGGGTGGCTGACATTGCTGCATTTTTCACAGGCAAAAAATGGGGCAAAAATAAACTTTCACCTGAAATCAGCCCAGGAAAAACCGTTGAAGGTATGTACGGCGCGTTAGGTGCATCAATTGTGTATGCTCTTGCGGTTTTGATTACTGTCAGCGCGATGACGGGCAACGGCTTAAACGAAAAATTAGCGATTATGTCGATTGCAGACTTTACGTTGCTATCTGTTTTAAGCGTGCTAATTTCAATTTATGGCGACCTCTTTTTTAGCGCAGTTAAACGTCGTGCGGGTGTAAAAGATAGCGGTTCGTTATTACCTGGTCATGGTGGAGTTTTAGACCGTATTGATAGCTTAATCGCTGCTGCCCCGTTGTTTTACGCTGGATTTACCTTAAAAGGCTTTGAATTGGAGTTATTGTTCTCATGAAAGGAATCTGCATTCTTGGCGCAACAGGCTCAATTGGCGTAAGCACGCTCGACGTGGTTACGCGTCATCCGCATTTGTACAAAGTCGTTGCACTCACGGCAAACAAAAATATCGACGCGCTTTTTGAGCAATGTTTAGCGCATTCGCCTGAAGTTGTGGTAATTGTTGATGAACAAAAAGCCGCCGAATTTAAAACGAAAATTGAAAATTCTCCGCTTGCAAATTTGAAAGTTTTAACAGGCGCAGACGCGCTAGTTGAAGTTTCAACGTTGCCAAATGTAGATTCGGTCATGGCGGCAATTGTCGGTGCGGCAGGATTATTACCAACATTGGCGGCGGCTGAGGCAGGTAAAACCGTTTTACTGGCAAACAAAGAAGCACTCGTGATGTCAGGCGATATTTTCATGAATGCAGTTGAAAAATCAGGCGCACATTTGTTGCCAATCGACAGCGAACACAACGCGATTTTCCAATGTATGCCAGCGAGTTATCAAACGGGCGTAAGTGCGAAAGGTGTGCGTCGTATTTTGCTCACCGCGTCGGGCGGGCCTTTCCGTACCAAACCGTTAGACGAATTGCCAAGCGTTACGCCAGCACAAGCCGTCGCGCATCCAAACTGGGACATGGGCAAAAAAATATCCGTCGATTCAGCAACCATGATGAACAAAGGCTTAGAAATGATAGAAGCCTGTTTGCTTTTCAATATGAAACCAGAGCAAATTCAAGTCGTATTGCATCCACAAAGCGTGATTCATTCGATGGTGGATTACGTCGATGGTACGGTTTTAGCGCAAATGGGCTGCCCTGATATGCGAATTCCGATTGCTCACGCGCTTGCGTATCCAGAGCGTTTTGAGTCGGGGGCATCGCCGCTCGATATTTTTGCCGTCAAACACATGGATTTTGAACCTGCTGATTTAGCTCGTTTTCCATGTTTGCGCCTCGCTTATGAAGCCATTACCGCAGGCGGTACGATGCCTGCCGTTTTAAATGCTGCAAATGAAATTGCCGTTGAAGCGTTTTTAAATGAGCAAATTCGTTTTACCGACATTCCCATTGTGATTGAAAAAACGATGCAGTCAATTCCTGTGCAAAAAGGCGACAGTTTGGAAAAAATTTTAGAAATGGATAGCAAAGCGCGAGTTATCGCAAATCAAGCAATTCAAAATCTGGCGAACTAATGAATTTTCTACACACGCTGTTTTATTTCATTGTTGCAATCGGCGTTTTGGTCGCGGTGCATGAATTTGGGCATTTTTGGGTAGCACGAAAGTCAGGCGTAAAAGTCATTCGTTTTTCAATTGGTTTCGGCAAAGTGTTGTGGAGACATCAAGCCACACCGAATGCGACAGAATACGTTTTATCCGCCATTCCGCTTGGCGGCTATGTCAAAATGGCTGATGAGCGTGAAGGCGAAGTGAGCAAAGAAGATTTGCCCTTTGCATTCAATCAGCAATCGCTGTTAGCTCGCACGGCGATTGTCGCCGCAGGGCCAATTTTCAATTTAGTTTTAGCGGTGGCGTTGTTTTGGAGTGTTTTGGTTATCGGTGAAACAGGCATTAAGCCCATTTTAGGACAGCCTGCCGCACAATCACTCGCTGCAAATGCAGGTTTTTCGCAAGGCGACGAAATACTTTCTGTCAACGACGAACCTACGCCAACGTTTATGCACGCAATGTCTACCATTATTTCGACTGCGCTCGAAGGCGAAGCTGAAATTTTTGTCAAAGTAAAAACGCAAGACGATGAGCAAATAACGAAAACGTTGCATTTTGATACCAGCGAAACGCAAACACCCGATGAACTTTTTGCGAAATTAGGTTTCAAATTATTTTCGCCTGAATTAAAACCGATTATTGGCAATGTGTTGGAAAATGGTGCAGCAAAATCGGCGGGTTTAAAACAAGACGATTTAGTTCTTAGTGCAAATGAAATTGCGATCAAAGATTGGCAACAATGGGTTGATATTGTGAAAGCAAATCCAAATCAAGCGTTGCAACTTTTAATCGAACGCGACGGCGTACAAACCACTTTGACGCTTACGCCAAATGCCGAAGGGAAAATCGGCGCGTCGGTGAAAATTCCAGAAAAATTGCGCGAATCATTTCAAGTTCATTATTCCCTTTCGCCATTCGCCGCGATTCCACAAGCCTTTAAAACCACTTATTTTTATTCCACTTCGACGCTAAAAATGATGGGGCAAATGTTTGTTGGTAAAGCGTCGCTCGAAAATTTAAGTGGGCCAATAAGCATCGCGCAATATGCGGGGCAATCAGCTGATATGGGCTTGGTGCATTTTCTAAAATTTATGGGAATGATTAGCGTCAGTTTAGGTGTGATTAACTTGTTGCCAATTCCTGTTTTAGACGGTGGACATTTATTTTTCTTTGCACTCGAAGGTTTGAAAGGCTCACCTGTATCGGAAAAAATTCAGCTCGTTTTCCAAAAAATTGGTATCGTGCTATTAGGTTTACTCATGTCAGTTGCGATGTTTATGGACATTGGGCGATTGTTTCAATAAATCAAACGAGATAAAAAATGAAAAAATTACTGTTAAGCGCGACCATTGCGTTACTTGCTACAAACGCTTTTGCTGATGAAAAACTGATGCGTGAAACGTTGCTGAAATCGATGCCTACTTTACCAATCGAAAGCGTTTCCCCCTCACCTGTAAAAGGACTTTTTGAAGTCACCGTTGGTGGCGATATTCTTTACGTTTCAGATGATGGTAAATACTTGTTACAAGGGCGTTTGATTGATACGCAAACTAAAACCGATTTGACCGATGAAAAATTAAGTGGCGTGAGAAAAGCGGCGTTAGACAAATTGGGGGAAGAGAAAATGATTATTTTCAAACCCAAAATTCACACTTACACGGCGACGATTTTCACGGATATTGATTGTGGCTATTGCCGCAAATTGCATTCCGAATTGGATTCTTATTTAGCCGAAGGTATTCAAATTCAATATGTCTTCTATCCTCGTGCAGGCAAAGGCTCAGATTCTTACAATAAAGCTGTTTCGGTTTGGTGTGCAAAAGACAAAAATGCGGCGTTAACGGCGGCGAAAAAAGACCAAAAAGTAGAACCTAAAACCTGTGAAAATCCTGTTGATGAACACATGGCAATTGCAACCAGTTTTGATGTTAAAGGTACGCCGATGATTGTGACGGATAAAGGTACAATTTATCCTGGTTATTTGCCTGCCAAACAATTAGTTGAAATTTTGAAAAGCGAGAAAAAACCGCAATAATCACACTGTCACTTGCTTGAAAACTCAACTCGTTAAAATATCGTTTTATTCATAAATTCCAAGAAGGCGTGTCATGTACGAACATTTAGAAACTGCAAAAAATACAGACAATTTAAAACGTGTTGTGATTGATCCTGTTTCGCGGGTGGAAGGTCACGGCAAAGTTACATTGCTACTCGACGAAAATAACAAAGTGCAACAAGCGCGTTTGCACATTGTGGAATTTCGCGGTTTTGAGAAATTCATTCAAGGTCGTCCGTACTGGGAATTACCCGTTTTAGTGCAGCGTTTGTGCGGCATTTGTCCTGTTAGTCATCATTTGGCAGCAGCAAAAGCAATTGACCAACTCGTTGGTGTTGATCCTGATAACTTGCCCGTTTCAGCTACGAAATTAAGACGTTTATTACATTTTGGACAAACACTGCAATCACACGCACTGCACTTTTTCCATTTATCTAGCCCTGATTTGTTGTTTGGTTTTGAAAGCGACATCAGCAAACGAAATGTCGTTGGCGTGTTAAGCGATTTTCCTGATATTGGTTTGCAAGGTGTGAAAATGCGTAAATACGGGCAAGAAGTTATCCGTATGGTTTCAGGTAAACGTGTACACGGCACAAGTGCGATC
>JAQTXN010000168.1 GCA_028688755.1 Methylococcales bacterium
AATTACTCGCTTTTGCTCAAAAAAATGCTATCGAACTTACCATCGTCGGGCCTGAAGTTCCGTTGACGTTGGGCATTGTCGATAAATTCCAAGCAGCAGGTTTAGCGTGTTTTGGTGCATCGGCGTACACCTCGCAACTCGAAGGCTCAAAATCGTTTTGTAAAGACTTCATGATTCGCTACGGCATTCCAACAGCGGCTTATGAAAGTTTCACCGATGTTGAAAAAGCGATTGCGTACATCGAAAAACACGCAGCACCGATTGTTGTGAAAGCAGATGGTTTAGCCGCAGGGAAGGGCGTAATTGTCGCGCAAACCAATGAAGAAGCAATTGCCGCTGTGAAAGATATGCTCGCGGGTAATGCGTTTGGTGAAGCAGGACATCGCGTTGTCATCGAAGAATTTTTGGCGGGCGAAGAAGCGAGTTTTATCGTGATTGCCGACGGTAAAAATGCCTTGCCTATGGCAACGTCGCAAGACCACAAAGCTCTTGAAAATGGCGACAAAGGCGTGAATACGGGTGGCATGGGCGCGTATTCACCCGCACCAGTCGTCACGCCGCAAATTCATGAAAAAGTGATGCGTGACGTTATCGAGCCAACCTTAAAAGGCATGGCAAGCGAAGGGCATCCTTACAGTGGATTTTTGTACGCAGGTTTGATGATTTCACCAAATGGCGACGTAAAAGTATTGGAATACAACTGCCGTTTTGGCGACCCTGAAACGCAACCGATTATGATGCGTTTAAAAAGCGATTTAGTGGAATTGTGCCAAGCGGCTCTTGCAGGCGAGCTTGATAAAACAACGACCGAATGGGATGAACGCCCTGCGTTAGGTGTTGTTTTAGCGGCAGGTGGTTATCCTGATGCGTATGCAAAAGGACAAGTCATTTCAGGTTTGCCCGTTGATGAAAATGCCGAATTGAAAGTTTTTCATGCAGGAACAGCGCAAGTGGCTGACGATGTTGTGACAAATGGCGGGCGCGTTTTATGTGCCTGTGCGCTTGGCGATTCCATTCAAGATGCACAAGCAAAAGCCTATCAACTCGCTAAAAAAATCAGTTGGAACGGTATTTATTACCGTACCGATATTGGTTTTAAAGCCATTCGTTAAAATGTAAAAAAGCCCCGATTTGCGTTAGTGCAAATCGGGGCTTTTTATTGTCTTTTATAAAGTTTTAAAAAACGCTCTTAATCACGTCACAAATTTCATGAATTTCAGCGTCGCTCAAATAAGGACAAATCGGCAACGAAAAACACCGTTTCATCACAGATTCTGTCACAGGTAAAACCACGCCAGCGCATTCTTGCTCAAAGGCTTTTTGCTGATGCAATGGCACAGGATAATACACCGCACAACCGATTTGTTTTGCTTGCAACGCCGCCATCACGTCATCGCGTCTATCGCAAAGCAACGTATATTGATGATAAACGTGTTCGCCTAAACCATCTTCAAACGGGGTTTCGAGTGGCAAACCTGCGAGTAATTCCGAATACAAATGCGCCACGCGACGACGTTCTTGATTGTATTTGTCGATATGTTTGAGTTTGGCGCGTAACACGACGGCTTGCATTTCATCTAAACGGCTGTTGTAACCAATAATGTCGTGGTAATAACGTACATCTGAACCGTGATTGCGAAGTTGGCGAATTTTCGCCGCTGCTTTATCGCAATTTGTCGTCGCTAAACCGCCATCACCAAATGCGCCTAAATTTTTACTTGGGAAAAAACTAAATCCTGCGGCATGACCGATTCCGCCTGTTTGTTTGCCGTTGATACTTGCACCAAATGATTGGCAGCAATCTTCAATCAATTTCAAATGATGCTTTTCACAAATCGCTGAAATTGCTGTCATATCCGCAGGTTGACCAAATAAATGCACGGGCATAACCGCTTTGGTTTTTGGTGTAATCGCGGCTTCAATGGCTTTCGGACAAATGTTAAAGGTGCGTGGGTCAATATCAACAAACACAGGAATTGCGCCAACGTATTTAATTGCTTCAGCTGTCGCAATAAATGTGAATGGTGTGGTAATGACTTCATCGCCCGCTTTGATGCCTTCGGCAATTAACGCTAAATGCAACGCATCTGTGCCAGACGCTACGCCAATCGCATGTTTTACACCAAGATATTCAGCCGCTTCACGTTCAAAGGCTTGAACGTTTGCGCCTAAAATGAAACTGCAATTTTCGATGGTTTCAGCCAAACCGCGTTCGATTTCGTCTTTAATTTCCGCGTATTGGGCTTTAAGGTTGACCATTGGGATCATGTTTTTTCCTAATTCAGTAGTTTTGTAATTTCTATTGCGGTTGCTAACGCTAAACGTGCCGCTTCGCCTGTGACTAAAGGTTGCTTGCCTGTTTGAATACAATCGACAAATTGTTCAATTTCAGCGAGTAACGCATCGCTGGTTTCAAAGGTTGCTTCTTCACTCAAAATTTCAGGCACACCAGGGAACATTTCTTTTTCACCCGTGCGATATTTTTGCAGAATCCGATTTTGAAAATCGACTGACGCATACGAACTGGGACGAAATAAACGCATTTTACGTTCAAGTTTCATGCTGATTCGACTTGCGGTGACGTTGGCAACGCAACCATTTTCAAAGGTTAAACGCGCATTGGCAATGTCTGTGCCTTTGGTTAAAACAGCAGTACCGCTGGCATCGATTTTGACTACTTTGGAATTCACCAACGCCAAAATAATATCGATGTCATGAATCATTAAATCTAAAACCACGCTCACATCATTGGCGCGAGGATTAAACGGCGATAAACGGTGCGATTCAATAAACAACGGTTTTTCGTCTTTGTCGAGCGCGAGAACCGCAGGATTAAAGCGTTCTAAATGCCCAACTTGCAGAATCAAATTTTTTTCTTTCGCAATGGCAATCAATTCGTCAGCCTGTTCAACGGTTGCCGTGATCGGTTTTTCAATTAAAACGTGTGAACCTGCATTTAAAAAATCTTTGGCAACTTGATAATGCAACGTGGTCGGTACAACGATGCTGACAGCATCTACTTTTCCTAATAATGACGTGTAATCCGTTAAGGCTTGCGTACCATTTTCATCAGCAATTTTTGCTGCCGTTTCGGCATTGGTATCCACAACGGCAACTAATTCACATTGCGGTAAATTTGCATATTTTTGCGCGTGAAATTTACCCAAATAGCCCGTACCAATGACGGCACATTTTAATTTTTGCATTTACTAATCCTTAAAATAATTCGATTTCGCCGCCGTCATCATTTTGTGCGGCAACCAATTCAGGGGTATTTTCAAAAAGAACAACCTGATTTCGACCGTGTTCTTTTGCGTAATAAAGGGACTTGTCGGCTCTGTCGAGTAACGCACTGGGCATTGCGGCATTATCGATGTGTGTTACGCCAATACTGACAGTGACTTTGCCAACGGTTGGAAAATGGTATTCTTCAACAGTTTCACGAAACCGATTGAACGCACCAAGCGCAGTTTCTTGTGTTGCCAAATTTAAAACGACGACAAATTCTTCACCACCAAAACGGAATAAAAAATCGTTGTAGCGAAATTTTCGTCCCATTAACTGACTAAAAATTAACAACACTTCATCGCCGTACAAATGCCCAAAATCATCATTCACACGTTTGAAATGGTCAATGTCTAAAATTGCTAGCCACGAACTTTTGTCATGAAGTTTATCGGTAACAGGATGCAGGCAATAATGCTGACAAACTTGCATCAAACGTGCATCAAGCGATTGTCGATTGGGTAACGTAGTCAACACATCGCGCTCTTTTGCGTCGTGCAAAATGACCAAATTTTGATAAATCGTGCGTAAATTTTGCAACGTTTCAAGTGTTGCGGTTTCTAATTTACCTTCAACAAGTATCGATCTATCAGGGCCATTTCCACCTTTTACCGTGAGAATTGCCCATGAATGCACACCGTTTTCATTGACCTCACTTGTTGATATTCCAATAACGTGAGCGGCATCATGAACGTGTGGGTTATCTGCCGAATCATCTTCTTTTGTGAAATCAAGTGGAAAACGGCGAATCAGACGCTCATCAATGCTCACACCGTCAGAAACTTTACGTTGATGATTATAAATTTCGTAACCACTTGCCCGTATTACATTTGGATTTTCTTGCAAGATATTTAAAAATTCATGCGTGAGCGATTGATAATCTTGTTGTGCAGTTAAACGCGATAGCCACGAAAAAATTTGATTCGTCGTTAAAAAGCTCATAAATGATACTCAAAAGTTAGAATGAAGCCGTTTAAAAGGGAAAGTATTGTAACAGTTCTCATCGCTTATTTGGCTCAAATCCGTGTCTTGATGAAACGTATTTTTTGAGTAAATTTGCAAATTCATCACGCGAAATTTCTTCCGCGCCCAAACTCACTAAATGCTGCGTATGAACTTGGCAATCGATAAGTTGAAAGTCGCGCATTTTCAAATAATTCACACCATGTGCGAAAGCGATTTTTGACGCATCGCTGACAGTGTGAAACATGGATTCGCCAAAAAACACTTTGCCCAACGCCACACCGTATAGACCACCCACTAATTCACCGTGTTGCCACGCTTCAAAGGAATGAGCGATACCTTCTCGATGCAATTTTGAATAAGCAGATTTTATTTCTTCGCAAATCCATGTGCCTTCTGCATTAGCACGCAATTCAGCGCATTTTGAAATGACTAAATCAAACGCTTGATTTACAGTGACATCAAATTTATTTTGGCGAATTGTTTTGGCAAGCCGTTTTGAAATCTGCAATTTGTCGGGAAATAAAACAAGGCGCGGATTTGGTGACCACCACAAAATCGGGTCGCCATCGTTAAACCAAGGAAAAATGCCTTGTGAATACGCATTAACTAATCGTTCACTCGACAAACAACCTCCGACGGCAAGTAATCCGTTTGGGTCACGCAAAGCTTTATGCAACGGCGGGAACGGTTGTGCGGGATTATTTTCATCGAGAAACGCAAGCTGCATTTTAACCGTGGCTGTCTAAGAATCTTTCTACGTCGAGCGCTGCCATGCAGCCTGAGCCTGAAGAGGTAATGGCTTGTTTATACACGGAATCCATGACATCACCTGCGGCAAAAACACCTTCGATGCTCGTTGCGGTTGCGTTACCTTCGATGCCACTTTTGACTTTGATGTAACCGTGATTCATATCGAGTTGCCCAGCGAAAATTTCGGTGTTA
>JAQTXN010000035.1 GCA_028688755.1 Methylococcales bacterium
AATCCGCCCACGCCGTAAATCAACAAATTGTTTTGTAACAATGTCGCCGCACTCACGGGTTTATAGCTAATGCCTTTTAGCGCAATCGGAATCAAAGCAATAATCACCAAGGCGTTAAAAATCACCGCTGATAAAATCGCGCTTGCAGGTGTGGCGAGTTCCATCACATTCAACACATTCAAAACGGGATAAGTTGTCGCAAACGCCGCTGGAATAATGGCAAAGTATTTCGCCACATCATTAGCAATACTAAACGTCGTCAACGCGCCGCGTGTCATCAGCATTTGTTTTCCTGTTTCCACAATTTCAATCAACTTTGTCGGATTAGAATCCAAATCCACCATATTGCCAGCTTCTTTGGCGGCTTGCGTGCCGCTGTTCATGGCAACAGCAACATCAGCTTGCGCCAATGCTGGCGCATCGTTTGTACCGTCCCCCGTCATGGCAACTAAACGTCCTTCGGCTCGATATCGACGAATCAATTTAAGTTTGGCTTCAGGCGTGGCTTCAGCAAGAAAATCATCAACGCCTGCTTCAGCCGCAATTGCCGCCGCTGTCAAACGGTTATCACCTGTAATCATGATGGTTTTAATGCCCATTTGGCGCAATTCGGCAAAACGTTCTTTGATGCCACCTTTCACAATGTCTTTGAGTTCAATTACACCCAAAACGCGCGTGCCTTCTGCGACAACCAGCGGTGTACTGCCTCGACGCGCCACGTCATCAACCATTTTGTTTAAATCAGGTGGAAACGAACCGCCCAATTCTTCCACATACGCGCGAATCGCTTCTGCCGCCCCTTTGCGAATTTGACGACCTTCCATATTCACGCCACTCATGCGCGTTTGTGCGCTGAAATGCACAAACGTTGCACCCAATGAATGCACATCACGTTCACGCAAGCCGTAACGTTGTTTTGCTAACACCACAATACTACGACCTTCTGGCGTTTCGTCTGCAAGTGAAGCCAATTGCGCCGCGTCGGCAAGTTCTCTATCGTTCACACCACGAACATTGATAAACGCCGAGGCTTGACGATTTCCGAGCGTAATAGTTCCCGTTTTGTCGAGCATCAACACATCAATATCGCCCGCCGCTTCAACGGCTTTACCCGACGTAGCGACGACATTTTTTTGCATCATGCGCCCAATTCCCGCCACGCCAATTGCCGATAACAAACCGCCAATCGTGGTGGGAATTAAACAAACGAGTAACGCCACTAATACCGTAATCGTAATGGGTTCGCCTGCGCCTGAAATTTCCACCGCATACAATGAAAACGGCAATAACGTCACCGTCGCCATCAAGAAAACTAACGTCAATGCGACTAACAAAATGGTTAAGGCAATTTCATTCGGTGTTTTTTGACGTTTGGCGTTTTCAACCATTGAAATCATGCGGTCTAAAAACGATTCACCAGGATTTGCGGTAATTCGCACAATAAGCCAATCCGACAAAACGCGCGTGCCGCCTGTTACCGAACTGAAATCACCACCTGATTCACGAATCACAGGCGCACTTTCACCTGTAATCGCACTTTCATCGACCGATGCCACGCCTTCAATCACTTCGCCATCACCTGCAATAAAATCGCCTGCTTCAACCAAAATAATATCGCCGCGTCTTAATTGTGGGCTGGCAACGTGAGTAAAATTTTGCAAAACATCGACATAGCTAGAACCCTGCGAAAGTGGCGGTAATTTTTTTGCCGAAATATCACGTTTCGCGCTTCGTAAAAATGAGGCTTGCGCTTTGCTTCGCCCTTCGGCAACCGCTTCGGCAAAATTAGCAAATAACACCGTTCCCCATAGCCACAAGGTAATGCTTAAAATAAAATTCGGGCTATCTTTCCCGCCGCCATTTAAGGCAACAATCCAAAGTAGCGTCGTTAACAAACTACCAAGATAAACCACAAACATTACAGGATTGCGCCATTGTTGTTGCGGCGTGAGTTTTTTAAATGAATCCACCAACGCGCTTTTAATAATTTGGGGTTCAAACAAAGACATTGAAATCACTTTTTCGCTCATCACATTCTCCAATTCATTTCGCATTCAGCATTTGCAAATGTTCAACAACTGGGCCTAATGCCAGTGCGGGAACAAATGTTAATGCGCCCACCATCAACACTGTGCCAATCAACAACACCACAAATAACGGCGTGTGCGTTGGCAACGTGCCTGAACTGACAGGGACAATTTTTTTCGATGCTAAAGAACCCGCAATTGCCAGCACGGGAACAATTAACCAGAATCGGGAAAACAACATCGCAAAACCAAGCAGCGTGTTATAAAAAACGGTGTTTGCCGATAAACCGCCGAATGCGCTGCCGTTGTTATTGCCTGCTGATGACAGCGCGTACAAAATTTCGCTAAATCCGTGTGCGCCGTTATTGAGAACAGAGGATTTGCCCGCCGCGACCATAACCGCTAAGGCTGTGCCGCCTAAAACCATCAACGGCGGAATTAAAATGGTGATGGCTGCCATTTTCATTTCGAAGGCTTCGATTTTTTTGCCTAAGTATTCGGGCGTTCTGCCAATCATCAAACCTGAGACAAACACGGCGACAATGGCAAACATCACCATGCCATAAAGTCCGCAACCGACACCGCCGAAAATCACTTCACCCAATTGCATGAGCCACATGGGAATCATGCCGCCAATCGGTGTAAAAGAATCGTGCATCGAATTTACCGAACCATTTGAAGCGGCTGTTGTCGCCACTGCCCATAACGCCGAATTTGCAATGCCAAAACGGGCTTCTTTGCCTTCCATGTTGCCGCCAGCTTGCATATCGCTTGCAATTTGGTCGATGTTCAACGAAGCAAAATTAGGATTACCACCTTGTTCTGCGGGAACTTCAACGAAAATCAAGGACACGAGAACTATCGTCATCGCCGAAAGAATCGCCCAACCTTGGCGCGTATCGCCAACCATCACACCAAATGTGTAACACAACGCAGCGGGAATGAGCAGAATTGAAAGCATTTCAAGGAAGTTGCTTAATGGGGTTGGATTTTCTAAAGGATGCGCTGAATTGACGTTGAAAAAACCACCGCCATTTGTTCCTAATTGTTTAATCGCAACCTGTGAAGCAGCGGGACCAACAGCGATAACTTGTTCTTTTGTGTCGCCAATCATTTCAACAGTTGTAACGGTATGAGATGCACTGAACGTTTGCACAACACCTTGTCCCACCAAAAATAAAGCGAGAACTAACGACAATGGCATCAAGATATACAACGTGCTGCGAGTTAAATCGACCCAGAAATTACCAATGCTTTCTGCGTTTCGACGAATAAAACCACGAATTAACGCGACTAAAACTGCCATACCTGTTGCGGCGGAAACAAAATTTTGCACCGTCAAACCAAACATTTGTGTGAAATAACTCATCGTTGTTTCGCCAGCGTAGCCTTGCCAATTCGTATTCGTGGCAAAACTCACCGCCGTGTTAAACGCCGAATCTGCACTGACATTCGGGAGATTTTGAGGATTAAACGGTAAATCCGCTTGTGCTAACTGCAACACAAACACAGCGACGAAACCGAGCAAATTAAACATCAACAAACTGATTGCATAATCTGTCCAACGCATTTCCTCTTCTCGATTGATACCGCTTAGACGGTACATAAAAGTTTCGAGTGGCGCGAGTAAGTTTGTTAAGAAGGTTGGCTTATTTTGATAAACATTCGCCATGTAACCGCCTAATGGTTTAGCGAGCAGTAACAACGTAGCGACATAAAACATAATTTGTAAAAAGCTGTTACTGTTCATTAGAACCTCTCAGGGTAGAAAAGTGCGGCGACTAAATAAACAAAAATAGCGACGACTAACACGCCACTTAACAGATAAATTCCGCTCATGACTGCCTCCGTAGTTTTTCAAAGGCATAAACCAGCCCAACCGTTGCAACAAAAAAGACAACAGCCAGACTTAAATAGATAACACTCATAAAATCACCCTCGTTTAACAAAGAAGTTGAACGCAATGTAATCCGAATCAGTGTAAAAAAGCTGTAAAAACTTCAACGAAGTTTTCTAAACGATAAGTGTGCGGCTTATAAGTATTTGGGACGTTAATTTTTAGCCATTTTTATTTGAAACCAAACGCCAACGGCAATCCGATAACCATCAGGACAGACCAACCCGTATAAAATGGCAGATATTTCGTCACCGTATTGAGCAACCGTTCTGATGAACAGCGATGTCTAATATGTTCAATGTAGTTCTTCAGGATAAGAATCAAATGTCCAAATATAAGGATATTAGCTCCCGTTACGGATACACGATTTGGCGAAATACCGTATTCCGCCAACCTGAAAAGTATGGCGGAAAGTGCATAAACATTGATTACAAGCGTTACCGCAACTAAACAAATGTTTATGGTATCCATCAAAGGTCTATTGCTCATCGAGCCTTTTCCTGACAACGAATAAATCGTAATTGCCAAAACGACAAGCAATAACCCGTTTATCGTAATCAAAAAGTCTCTATCAGCATACGGACTTTTCCCTTGGGCAATAATTGCAAGCAAGTACACGCAAACTGTGACAAGAAACAACGGTGAAAAAATGTTAGCGATGATGGTTGCCAAGCGACTTTCTCTTCCCAATGCAACATCATAAAGATACGTCGCAACAATCGGTGATGCAACTAAACCGAAGACAACCACATTGTTCAAGTACCAATCTATCATGTCGATATGGATTAACGAGAATAATGCCAACGTCAAAAAAGTGAGAACTATTCCACCCAGCAAGATTATCGCCGTATAAATCAATGTCTCGCCAAGGTAGCGCACAAATAAAATTCTCGAACTATCAGATTTCCACTCATTCCCCATGAAGGTTAATGCTAATAATGACAATAAAACTAGCGGCATGTGGATTAGGGACATTGTTATCGATGCTGATGTTACATCGGGTAAAAGTAGCAACACCGTTACACAGATTAGCATTCCTGATAGTGGAATGATTTTGCTATGGCGTGATTCCGAAAACGAGAAATAGGTCATCAATGCGCCTATCACAATGACAGGAACAAAACGTGACTGATACCAACCCGTATCGATAAATGTGTGCAGTCTTACCAACGTGCCTGCAATAATGGAAATGAGGAAGACATGAAATGGTTGTATTCCAGATTTATCCGAAGCTGGAATGTTAGAGAACGCTATACGGGCATTCCAAACTCGTAGCGTTTCTGATTCGGGATATTTTTCCGTTGCCTCGACTAACCACGTTAGGAATTCAGTTTGTTTAGTCTGATATAGGTTTTCTAAAGTTTGGGGATTATTTATAGCCTGTATAATTTCGTTCGTCTGCATGAAAAATACCTAACAATAAATTATTCTGCGTATCATCCTTGTTGCTGCGATTTTAGGCAAAATTATTCGCTCGATTTAACGTAAAATCAAGCGCAATTCTCAACGTTTTAACGTCTTAATCAATGAAGTTTCTTCACGAAATAGTTGCAGAAAATATCTTGGCGCATATCGAACAAGGCGTTAATTACATTTTAAGTAACATTTTTGTTATTATCCCAACATGAATTACACAATTGATTATTACGACGATGACTTACAAACGCGCATTTTGGAATTGCCAGAAACGTTACGAGCTAGTTACTTTGGTTTAACTGACCGTATGGAACAATTTGGCGCGAATCTTGGCGAACCACACACCAAGGCATTAGGTGATGGGTTGTTTGAATTGCGTTTAAAAGGTAAAGAAGGCATTGCCAGAGTTTTTTATTGCACACGAATTGGTAAGCGAATTGTGATGTTGCATTGTTTCGTTAAAAAAACACAAAAAATACCACAAAAAGAATTGCAAATTGCACAAGCTAGAATGAAGGAAATTAAAAATGCTCACTCATGAAGAATTGAAAGCAAAAGCGTTATCTAATCCACAAGTACAAGCAGAATATGAGCGTTTAAACCGTGAAGAATTCGCGTTACTTGATGAAATGCTCAAAGCAAGACGTGAAGCAGGACTTAGCCAAGCAGAAATTGCTTTACGCATGAAAACAAAAGCTCCTGCTGTCGCGCGTTTAGAATCTGCGCTTGCATCGGGTAAGCATTCGCCTAGCATTTCGACATTGCGTAAATATGCCAACGCATTGGGAAAAAATTTAGAAATTAAGTTGGTTTGAATTCTTCAACGATTAAGCGACTGAAAAATTAAGCTCAAGGGATATAAAAAGCTATAAGCCAAAGGGCATTAAATCCTTTGATATAACTTTGGAGAACGTCATGACAATTGAAATTTTAAGCAGCATTTTAGGCTGGGCAACAATCATCAATTTGAGCATCATCACACTGTGGTTTTGCGTGTTCACGTTTTATCATGATGCGGTGTTTCGATTGCATAGCAAATGGTTTAAGTTGTCAGAAGAAAAATTCGACACCATTCACTATGCAGGGATGGCTTTTTATAAATTGGCGACGTATTTATTTAATCTCGTGCCATATTTAGCAATTAAGATTGTGACTTAGCCGCAATTGCTTCTGCGGCACGCACGACGTTATTTGCCATACGTTCAGAAGCCGCATCGATTAAACGACCATCTAAAGCTGCTGCGCCTTTGCCTTGTGCAGCGGCTTCTTTGAGAGCTTCTAAAATACGTTTTGCTTTATTCACTTCGGCTTCAGGTGGCGTGAAAACGTCATTAGCGAGTGCGATTTGTGACGGATGAATTGCCCATTTTCCTTCGCAACCTAACGCCGCTGCGCGTTTCGCGCCTAAAATGTAGCCCTCTGGGTCTTTAATATCGCCAAACGGGCCATCAATTGGACGCAAGCCGTAAGCGCGGCAAGCCACAATCATACGACTCAATGCAAAATGCCATTGATCACCTGGATAATCAGGATTTAAACCACCGATATTGACCGTGCGAGCGCGATTACTCGCCGCATAATCGGCAACACCAAAATGCAATGCTTCTAAACGTCCACCGATTGCGCCTTGTTTTGCAATATCTTCGACATTTGCCATACCTAACGCGGTTTCAATTAACGTTTCAATACCGATTTTGTTTTTCAAACCTTGTTGCATTTCGAGTTGATTCAACATCGATTCAACCATATAAACGTCAGAATAAACGCCGACTTTTGGAATCAAAATGGTGTCGATTTTGCTGCCTGCTTGTTCGACCAAATCGACTACGTCACGCACCATATATTGTGTATCTAAACCGTTGATACGAACTGAAACTGTAATGCCGTGACCAGCCCAATCCAAATCGTTAATCGCTTCAATGACATTTTTACGCGCTGTCAATTTATCGTCTGGTGCAACGGCATCTTCCAAATCTAAAAAAACAACGTCAACGCCGCTTTTTAGAGCTTTTTCAAAAAATTCTGGACTGGTTCCAGGTAAGGCTAATTCACAGCGTTGAACACGTTGAACATTTGCTGTATATAAAGTATGACTCATTGAGTTTTTCCTTTGAGTAAAAATAAAAAATCCAGTCTAAAACTGGAATGTTGTTGAAATTAAAAACACTGTCATTCTACTTTTGAAGCTGACAAAGTCAATTCGCAGAACAATTTGGTCTACATTTCATCTTAATATTCTCACTGCGACATTTTGTCGCAGTAAAAACATTTCAAAATTTTGTAACATTGACGACAAAAGTGAATGTTTTAAATCGTAACGTATTTGTCATACCCTAAAAAAATTACCTGATGTTGCTGTCTATCGTATCTAATCTTCAGATACCTCCCAAAATACTATCATTTTAACTTATGGTATTTTTTTAAATTCGTTTCTCAAGGAAGGTACAAAATGTTTAACAATTTCACCATCAAAGCCCGTTTATGTTTGTTAATTGGCGTGATGTCTTCTATCGCGATTACATTAAGCCTATTAGGTTTATACGGCATGAAAAAAGCCAATGACGGGTTGCAAACGGTCTACGCAGACCGAGTTGTTCCGTTAAAAGAGCTAAAAATTATTGCTGATATGTATGCCGTCAATATCGTTGATACAACGCATAAAACCCGAAATGGCAATATCACACAGAAAGAAGCAATAAAAAATGTCACGGATGCCGAACGTGTCATTAAAGAAAAATGGGATGCTTATCTAGCAACAGTTTTAGTTGCCGAAGAAGAAAAATTAGTTGTAGAAATCAAGCCGTTACTTGCTTCGACACAAATAAAAATTGATAAGTTGCAAACCATATTGAATCAAAATGATGCGTCTGCATTGGCTGCGTTTTCGATTAACGAGTTATATCCTGCCATTGACCCAATTAGCGGGAAATTTTCTGAACTCATTGATGTGCAATTGATTGTTGCTAAACATGAATACGATATTGCACAAAAACATTATCAAACCATTCTTATCCTCTCAATTGCGATGTTAATTTTTGGCATGAGTTTGTCGGTATTTGTTGGAATTAGGATTGTTCGTCAATTGATGTCATCGCTTGAAACCGCGCAAAAAGTGAGTAATGCCATTGCAAACGGTGATTTAAGTTCGACAATTGATACCAGTTCACAAGATGAATTAGGTGTGATGTTACGTTCGACAAAAGTTATGCAAGACAGCCTCACGCAATTGGTAAAAGAAATTCATGACATGGTCAATAACGCTGCGCGTGGTGATTTTTCGAAAAAAATCATTCTTTCTGACAAAAAGGGATTTGGTCGAGATATTAGCGAATTGTTGAATCAATTGAGCGACACCGTTGATATGGGCATGAATGACACGATGCGCGTCGCGAATGCGTTAGCAAATGGCGATTTAAGTCAAAAAGTGACGGCTGAATATCAAGGTGTTTTCGGAAAGACCAAAGATAGCGTTAATCACACGGTTGACGAATTAAGCAAGTTGATTGAAGAAGTCGAAAACATTGTGTATTCAGGTGCAGATTGTGGTGATTTTAGCGTCAAAATGACGATGCACGACAAAATCGGTTATGGCAAACGGTTAGCCGAATTGATTAACCAATTGTTTGGCACAACTGAAAAAAGTTTAAATGATGTGTTGAGAATTTCCCAAGCTCTAGCAAAAGGCGATTTAACTCAAACGATTACAGCAGATTATGTGGGGGCATTTGCAGCGACAAAAGTGGGAATGAACACGACGGTTGAAAATTTAAGAAGTTTAATTGGTGACATCAAAGATACGACCGAAGTGATTGCTGGTGCATCGAATGAAATTTCGTCAGGAAATCTCGATTTATCACATCGAACGGAAGAACAAGCCTCGAGTTTGCAACAAACTGCCGCGAGTATGGAAGAGTTATCGACTGCCGTGCAACAAAATACCCATAACGCAAAACAGGCAAATCAATTAGCAGATGGCGCATCAACTTCTGCTAGAAAAGGCGTTGAGGTTGTAAATGATGTTGTCAATACAATGGGCAATATCAGCGAATCGTCTCATAAAATCGTCGATATTATTAGCGTGATTGATGACATTGCGTTTCAAACCAATATCTTGGCATTAAATGCTGCCGTTGAAGCTGCACGAGCGGGCGAACAAGGAAAAGGTTTTGCGGTGGTGGCAATTGAAGTGCGTAATTTAGCGCAACGTGCGGCAAGTGCAGCAGGTGAAATTAAGCGGTTAATCGACAATTCGGTTAAAAATATCACCGATGGGAGCAATCAAGCTCAACAAGCTGGTGAAACAATGGAAGAAATTGTCGGTGCAATTCAGAGTGTCACTGAAATTATGTCCGAAATTGCCGCTGCATCAATTCAACAAAACTCAGGAATCAATCAAATTTATGATGCGGTTACACAAATGGATCATGTCACCCAACAAAATGCCGCATTAGTTGAAGAAGCGGCTGCCGCAGCTGAATCATTAAGTGAACAAACTCGAAATCTTGCAAGTGAAATGGCGCATTTCAAAACGAATTAACACATTGAAGTAACGTGTTTTTGTCGTGAGAGCATCACGGCAAAAGCACGTTATTTACCGTTCAAATGTTGGCTTTAGATTCAATAATTCCACCACCTAAACAAACATCACCTTGATAAAAAACAACCGATTGTCCTTCGGTAATCGCGCGTTGCTGCTGCGAAAAAACGACTTGATAACGACCATTTTCAAGCGGTGTGACCACACAATCTTGGTCTTCTTGACGATAGCGCGTTTTCGCTTTGCAATGCAGTGGCTCAGTTAAAGGTCGATTGCTACACCAATCCATATTTTCAGCAATCAGCGAATTGTGCAGCATCAACGGATGATTGTGACCTTGCCCCACAATTAACACGTTATGTTCAACATCTTTACCTAACACATACCAAGGTTCATCAGGCGCATCTTTTACGCCGCCAATGCCTAAACCTTGTCGCTGCCCAAGCGTGTAATACATTAAGCCATGATGTGGCGCGATATATTGCCCTTCAGGCGTTCGCATTTCACCTGCTTGTGAAGGTAAATAACGTTTCAAAAATTCGCTGAATTTTCGTTCACCAATAAAACAAATTCCCGTGCTGTCTTTCTTTTTTGCATTCGCAAAACCTGCTCTTTCAGCCATCGCGCGAATTTCAGGTTTGTGCAAATGCCCAATCGGGAAAAGCGTGCGTGAAAGCGGTTTTTGTCCAAGCGTGTAAAGAAAATAGCTTTGTTCTTTGTTTGGGTCTAAGCCTTTGAGTAATTGGAATTCACCGTTGTTTTCACCAATTCGCGCATAATGCCCCGTCGCAATAAAATCTGCGCCTAAATCATCAATTGCATGATGCAAAAAGGCTTTAAATTTAACGTGTTTGTTGCACAAAATATCAGGGTTTGGCGTTCTTGCTGCTTTGAATTCAGACAAAAACACTTCAAACACTTCGTCCCAGTATTCAGCGGCAAAATTAGCGGTTTTTAATTCGATTCCAAGCGTGTCACAAACTTGCTGGGCATCGGCTAAATCTTGCATTGCCGTGCAGTATTCCGTGCCGTCGTCTTCTTCCCAATTTTTCATAAACAAGCCCGTGACGTTATGACCTTGTTCTTTTAAAAGTAACGCTGTCACAGACGAATCAACGCCGCCAGACATTCCGACAATGATATTTTTACGCATAATCTAAAAACGATTTTAAAAGTGAAAGTGGGTAACGTGAACCATTCAAATAATCATCAACTGACGTTAAAACAAGCGGGCTACGCAAAGTCTTTTTTGCGATTTCGTCACGAGTTAGCCAATGCGTTGCAATGATGCCGTTATCTAGCGGTTGCTCAGGCTGAAAATCAAAACAACTTCCGACAAAACAAAAACGAACAAATGTTGGGCTATTGGGATTACGTCGCCACAAATGCACACCAGAAACATATTCGGGCGAAAAATGCCATGCCGTTTCTTCTAACACTTCGCGTTTGACGGCCGTGATTAAATCTTCGTGTTCTTCTAAATGTCCCGCTGGCTGATTGAATTGCAAACCGTAAGGCGTATTTTCTTCAACCAGTAAAAAGCGTTGCTCGCGTTCAATAATTGCGGCAACAGTGACGTGGGGTTTCCAAACCATAAAAGTAGTAATTTTCGACGTTAAAAATGGGCGGATTTTACGCGATTTAGCCCCTCAATGTTGTTAAAAATCACTAAATGCGTTGCAACAAATAGTTTTAAAACAAGATTACATGATGCGTGATATACGCTGTAGAATGCGAAACTGAATTTTTAGGATTGACCCCGCAAACTTAAATTACGGCACAGCATTATGCAAACGCTAATTGAATCGCTTATTGAATTTTTTGGTGTAAAAGATTTTATGCCGCATGGTTATTGTCTAGGATGGGATTCGCCATTGCTTTGGCTTTCAGTCGGCTCGGACTTTATTATGACGCTTGCTTATGCAATTTATCCGATTGGCATTACTTATTTCGTTCTCAAGCGTAAAGACCTTCAATATCGTTGGTTATATTTGGGATTTTTTATTGCGTTCATTTTAACTTGTGCGAGTACGCATTTTCTTTCTGTTGTAACGGTTTGGCTGCCTATTTACTGGATTGAAGCGTATGTCAATGCGCTCTCAGCCGTCGTTGCGGTTGCAACGGTGTTTGCCATTTGGTGGGTGATTCCCCAAGCCTTGAAATTACCTAGCCCTGTTGAATTGCAAAAAGCACGCGACCAAGCCGAAGCGGCAAATAGAGCTAAAAGTATGTTTTTAGCCAACATGAGCCATGAATTACGCACACCGCTTAATGCAATTTTAGGATTTTCAGAATTGATGAGTGCCGATGACGATTTAACGCCAAAACAAAAAGAAACACTCGGCATCATCAATCGCAGTGGCTCACATTTGCTTAATATGATTAACGACGTGCTAGATATTTCAAAAATTGAAGCAGGGCGGTTTGAACTCGATAACCAGCCTTGTGACGTAATTAAATTATTGCAAGATATTGGGGAGATGATTAGCGTTCGTGCCGTGAATAAACAATTGAGTTTCAATTTAGATATTGCGCCGACTATGCCTCGATTTATTTTGATTGATGACGGAAAATTACGGCAAGTGTTAATCAATTTACTTGGCAATGCCGTTAAATTTACTCAAGAAGGTGGCGTTACGTTGCATACAAAAACAAGACCGCTTAACGAATCAACTCATATTTTGGTTATTGATGTTGTTGATAGTGGTGCGGGGATTGCGATAGACAAACAAAACGAATTATTCAAGCCCTTCGTGCAATTAGCCCAAAATAGCTCCGAAATAAAAGGAACGGGCTTAGGGCTTGCCATTTCGAAATCGCTTGTTGAACTGATGGGGGGAAGTATTTCAGTACAGAGCGATTTTGGTAAAGGTTCAACGTTTACCATTGAATTACCTGTCGCACTTGCCTATAGCGTAGACGTTGAAGCTAAATCAGAATGGCAACAAGTGAAAGGGCTTGCAGCCAACCAAAAATCGTGGCGATTACTTGTTGTTGATGACACTACTGACAATCGATTGTTGTTGGCTACGATGCTTAGCGATGTCGGTTTTGAAGTGCGTGAAGCAGAAAATGGTCAAGAAGCCGTTGATATTTTTGAGCAGTGGCAACCCGATTTAATTTGGATGGATATGCGTATGCCTGTGATGAACGGTTACGAAGCAACCACTAAAATTCGGCAATTGCCACACGGTGATGAGGTCAAAATCATTGCTTTGACTGCAAGCGCATTTAAAGAACAACACAGTGGCATTATTGATGCGGGTTGTGATGATGTGTTGCATAAACCATTTCATGTGCCAGAAATTTTTGCGACACTGGTTAAACATCTTGATGTTAAATTTATCTATCGTACTGATACCGATGACCACTGCAAGGCATTACGAGGCATTATCACACCTGAAATGATAGATGTTTTACCGCTTGAATTGCGTCAAAAACTCTGTGACACGGCATTAAAACTTGATATTGAAGAACTAGAAAGTGTGATTTCTGAAATTGCCGCATTATCGCCTAATCTTGCACAAGACTTGCGTGAGTTATTGGCAAGTTATCAATTCGACCAAATTATTCGCCTAACAGGCGGTAACGCTTAATTCACTTTTTTATTTTTAAATTTTATGACCATTTTCCGCACACTTTTTATTTCAATTATCCTTATATCGTTTTTAGAACTTTACGTTCTGCTTGCTGTGGGAAGCGTTATTGGTGCAATTCCGACTATTTTTTTAATTATCGCGTCGGCAGGACTAGGTTCCTATTTGCTCAAACAACAAGGTTTAGCTACGTTTCAGCGTTACCAAGCAACCGTGCAAAAACACGAAATTCCTGCAATGGAAGTGTTAGAAGGCGTATTTATTTTGCTTGGCGGCGTGCTGCTTTTAACACCTGGTTTTATTACGGATGTGGCAGGATTGTGTTGTTTATTACCGTCTTTACGTTCGCACATGATTTCGTATGTCCTTGAACGTTTTTCTGTGCCAAATGCAACAGATAACAATGTGTTAGAAGGCGAATTTCGCAAAGACACGCAATGATTTTTTAGCCCCAAACCGCTACACTACGCGCTTTACTGAATCCCTCATTTTTTGCAGGCTCATCATGACACAACATAAATTTTCACTCGCTGACGATAAACGCCATTATTTTCGCGTGAGCGATTCAATCAATTTGTCTTATCGCTTTATTGATGAAACACAAATCGCGCATCATTCGCAAACCTCCGCGAATTTACTTGATAACTGCTCTCTATCATCAGCACTCGAATTGATTGGTAACGAAGCGGCTATTATTCATGGCAAACTCGATAAAATTCATTCGGATTTTGCCGATTATTTGAAACTGCTCGACATGAAAATTGACTTAATCGCACAAGCGGTTATGGCGTTGAGTGTTCCCGAAGAAATTACAGAAAATCAAACCCGCAACGCCAATATCAGCGCGTCGGGAATTGGTTTTGATTGTCATGAAGTTTTACAAGTGGGGCAGTATTTAGAAATCAAAATTTTGCTTGTTCACAGTACCGTTGTGATTGTGACTTACGCGAAAGTGGTGCATTGCATCAAAAACAGCAATATGGATGGAAATTATCCGTATTTTGTGGGTGTTGATTATGTGAACATGAAAGAATCAGATCGTGATTTACTCAGCAAACACGTTGCGAAAAAACAGTTGCAACAAATCCGCGAACAAAAAGAAAAAATGCACCCTCATGCCGCGTGATTTATCTTTAAGCCAACACACAATTCACGAAAATTTGACAGCGGTTACTAAAGCGTTAATCAGCGAGCTAGAGCTTTTTTCAGAAATTGATTCGACTAACACACATTTAATGACTCGCGCTCAAACTCAAGCTCCATCGGGTTGTGTGTGTTTTTCTGAAATGCAAATAGCGGGAAAAGGACGACGTGGACGGCAATGGATTTCACCACAAGGGCAAAACATTTATGGTTCATTTTTGTGGCGATTTAGTGATGCGAGCAATTTAAATGGTTTGAGTTTAGCGATTGGTGTCGGTGTTATTCGGGCATTAAAAAAACAAGGCGTGTCCAATCTTGGTTTGAAGTGGGCGAATGATATTTACAGTGATGGCAAAAAATTGGGTGGCATTTTGATTGAAGTAACAACGCATTCAGATGGAAGCGCAAGTGCTGTGGTGGGTTTTGGATTGAATTTGCAATTGCCAAGTAATATCGAAGCCATTACGCAACCGTACACAGATTTGCAAACTATCGCGCCTGACATGAAAGTTGAACGCAATGCGCTGATTGCCCATTTATTAAATGAGCTTTTGCCGATTACCGCGATGTTTGAAAAACAAGGTTTTGCGGCGTATTTAAACGAGTGGCGCGAATATGATTGTTTAATGGGTAAAGCTGCAACGCTGTTTGTCGGTTCACAACAAATTCAAGGCATTGTGCAAGGTATCGATGAAAACGGACTTTTAAAATTACTACGCGAAGATGGCGAACTTCAAACTTTCGCGTCGGGTGAAGTGAGTTTTAGTGCGTGAATTTGCTGATTGATTTGGGAAATAGCCGTTTGAAATGGGCGTGTGCAAAAGGCGAAAACGTGCAACAAGCAGAGCCGCTGCCACATTCTGGAATTACGTCGTCTATTTTAGAAAAATTATGGCGTGATTTGCAGCCGCAAAAAATGGCGATTTCGTGTGTTGGAAAAGTTGAATTATTAAATGTGATTACGGCTGTTGCACGCGAATTGTGGGGCGATATTCCAATTTATTTTGCAAAATCAGAATCTACAGCATTTGGCGTAAAAAATAGTTATTTGCAACCTGAAAAATTGGGCGTGGATCGTTGGCTTGCGCTATGTGCTGTTTGGCAAAAAACGCATTCGCCTGTTTGTATTGTCGATTGTGGCACGGCAATTACCGTTGATGTGCTAAACGAAAAGGGTGAACATCAAGGCGGTTTGATTTGTGCGGGATTATCGTTAATGAAAAATGCGTTAGCGACAAATACCGCCGATTTGCCATTGGCAAATTCAGTACATAACATCGGTTTAGCCACTGAAACACAAGCCGCAATTTTTAACGGAACATTATTTGCCGCGTGCGGTTTGATTGAAAAAACGATGCAAAAATTACCTGAAAATACCCAATTAGTTTTAACGGGCGGTGATGCAAAAATTATCGCCACGCAACTTGAACGCCCTTTTATTTTAGAATCGAACTTGGTGTTGCAAGGTTTAGTTCTTGAATTAAATTCTTCATTTTTCAGAAAATAACATGATTCATTTCCATTGGGCGTGGTTACTCGCGCTACTTCCGTTACCATTTCTCATTTATTGGCTTGCGCCAGCGAAATTACACGCTAATCAAAGCGCGTTGCGTGTGCCGTTTTTGACGGATTTTGCGAATTTGCAAACCAGCAAAACGGCTGCAACAACAAATCGTCTACGTTTATATTTAGCGGCAATGGCTTGGATACTGTTGGTTTTAGCTGCGGCGCGTCCGCAATGGCTAGGCGAACCGATTGAGCAAGCCATGAACGGACGTGATTTGATGCTTGCGGTCGATTTGTCCGCAAGTATGCAAGAAAAAGATTTCATTTTAGAAAAAGAAGCCGTTGACCGTTTAACGGCAATTAAATCGATTGCAACGGCTTTTATTGAGCGGCGCATCGGCGACAGAGTAGGATTGATTTTGTTTGGTTCGCAAGCGTATTTGCAAACGCCGCTGACGTTTGACCGAAAAACCGTTGCCACACTTTTAGACGAATCAGCAATTGGTTTAGCAGGCGATAACACAGCGATTGGTGATGCAATTGGGCTTGCCGTAAAACGGTTACGCAATGAATCGCAAAATAGTCGCGTGTTGATTTTACTCACCGATGGCGCGAATACCGCTGGCGAAGTGTCGCCGTTAAAAGCGGCTGAACTCGCGGCGGCAAATCATTTGAAAATTTACACAATTGGTATTGGCGCAGATGAAATGCTCGTTGGTGGATTTTTTGGTTATCGCAAAGTCAATCCATCTGCTGACATCGATGAAGCGACATTGATTAAAGTTGCTGAAAGTACAGGCGGTTATTATTACCGAGCGAAAAACTTGGATGATTTAAATAACATTTATATGCGTTTAGATGAGCTTGAACCCGTTGAAAAAGATAAACAGTATTTTCGCCCACGCCGTGAATTGTATTTTGTGCCACTTGCAGGCGCATTATTTTTAGCTGGATTGCTAAGTTGGAGAAAATTTAAATGAGCGAATTTTTAAGCAATTTTCACTTTTTAAGACCTTATTTTTTTCTGGCGTTCATTCCGCTGATTTATTTGCTGATAAAAAATTATCGTCAACAAGCAGGCTCAAGCGTGCATTGGGAAAAAGTCTGTGACCGCGAATTGTTGCCGTATTTACTTGAAAATGGCGGTGGGGAAAATTCGAAACTGGCTTTTTCACTGGCAAGTTTTTGTGCATTTTTAGCCATCATTGCCCTTGCTGCGCCAACATGGCAACGCTTACCAGCTCCTGCTTTTCGCAATAATTCTGCGCTCGTAATTGCACTCAATTTATCTGAATCGATGAACGCGCAAGATGTAAAACCAAGCCGTTTGATTCGAGCGCGTTATAAAATTGCCGATTTGCTTTCGCAACGCAAAGACGGACAAACTGCATTGCTGGTTTATTCGGGGGCGGCTTTTACGGTTACGCCGCTGACTAATGATATTGAAACCATTCACAGCCAACTTGAAGCCCTCACCACGGACATTATGCCAAGCGAAGGAAATAATTCTGTGGCGGGTTTAGAAAAAGCGGTCGAGCTTTTAAAACAAGCAGGTTTGCCGCAAGGACATATTTTGCTGATTACCGACAGCGCGAATAATGCTACTGAGTTTGCAAAAAAATTAGGCGGTTATCGTTTATCGGTTTTAGGTGTGGGAACAACAGAAGGTGCGCCCGTTTCGTTGCCTGAAGGTGGTTTTGCTAAAGATGAATCGGGGCAAATTTTAGTACCGAAACTACAAACCACAGAATTAAGCGAACTCGCCGCCGCAGGTTACGGTCGTTTTCAAATCATGACGGCTGATGACAGCGACGTGAAAAATTTGCTGCAAACTTTCGATTCACCGTTAAATCAAACGGCAAATGACAAAACCAACCTGTTTTTAGAACAGTGGGAAGACAGCGGTTATTATTTGATTTTGCTGATTCTGCCTTGGGCAGCGTGGCAATTTCGCAAAGGTGCATTTTATTTGGCACTTTTGTTTTTGTTGCCAATTCCTAAAAATAGTTATGCGTTTGAATGGCAAAATTTGTGGAAAACGCCCGACCAACAAGCGGCTCAAAGTTACGATAAACAACAATTCTCACAAGCGGCTGAAAAATTCGAAAATTCAAATTGGAAAGCGGCGGCAAATTATCAAGCAAAAAATTACGATAAGGCTGCCGAGCAGTTTTCACAAACCAATAATTTTTACAATTTAGGTAACGCGCTAGCGAAAAAAGGGCAATTGCAAGAAGCCTTGAACGCTTACGAGCAAGCGATTCAAGAGAATCCTTACGATAATGACGCGAAAGCGAATAAAGAAATTGTGGCAAAAGAATTAGAAAAACAAAAACAAGAAAAACAGCAGCAAGATTCTAAGCAAAATCAGCCGCAACAAAACGAAAAGTCGGATAAAGATTCGCAAGAAAAACAAAGCGAAAATAAAGAATCGGAGTCAAAACCTGAGCAAAAAGATGAACATAAAGCAGGTGACAATCCTGATAAAAAAGAAGATTCCAAACAAGAGCAAGCAAAACAAGAATCTAACTCGCAACCTGAAAAACAAGATCAAGATGAACAAAAGTCAGTACAAGCTAAAAAACAAGTCGAAGCACAAAAATTAACCACTGAACAAGCACAAGCTAATGAACAGTGGTTAAAACGAATTCCTGACGACCCCGCGACGTTACTTAAACGTAAATTTAAATATCAATATAGCCAGCAACAATAAAGCACGTCGAAAAAGCCACTATTTTTGTATGGTACAATTTTCCAGAGCGTGAAAATTGTCGCGTGGGGAATAAAATAATTATAAAAAAATGAGGAAAAACATCATGTGTTGGAGTGGTGAAGCATCAGGCGTATTGGCAACAATTGGTTTGGGTACGGCGTATTACATTGCAAAAAGAGGCGAATCAAAAGAGTTATGGATTCCGTTGACGTATTTCGCGTTGATGGAATTATTACAAGCATTTACTTACATTTATATTGATTTATGTGACAACCCGAATAATCAAATACTGACGATGCTGGGGTATTTACACGTTGCGTTTCAGCCGTTTTTTGCCAATATGGTGGCGATGTATTTCATTCCTGAAAGTATCAAACTCAAAATCCGCACCACGGTTTATACCTTATGTGCGATTGGTTCGGTTTTCATTTTAATAAAAATGTATCCGATGGCGTGGGCAGGAGAATGTGTGATTGGCACGGAAGGTTTCTGTGGCCCGCATATTTGTTCAGTTTCTGGCGCATGGCATATTGCATGGCAAATGCCGCTCAACGGTTTGCTTTCTCATCCTGTGGAATGGTTATTTAATTTCAATTGGGGCTTGCACGTTTTGGCGTATATTTTGGTGGCGTTCGTTTTACCAACACTTTATGGCTCATGGAAATTTGTGTTGTTTCACTATTTTATGGGACCTTGGATTTCAGACATTACCACCGATGACCCCAATGAATATGCGGCAGTATGGTGTTTATTTTCGATTGCGCTTTGCGTATCAGTCATTAAATCCCCCGTACGAAAGTATTTGCATGTGACGAATTGGCCTTTTTATAAAAAGACAATTGGCGATTCGTTGTAACTGACGCGTGTTTCTATGAAAACAAAACCTGTAGTGTTTTATTTTGAGTTCTAATTTATCGTGCATTATCCCCACCCAAAGCTGATAGGTTTGGGTGGGGCGGCATGTTACAAACTTCAAGAAATGTTTGCGTTTTGATTCGTTTTCACAACGGCACTAAAAAACCAAAATTAACCGTCAAATCATTAAACACACTGGTTTCTTGACTGTTTGCATTGGTAGGAAATGTATTTAATCGATAACGCACATCGCCGCGCAAACTGAAATAATCCGAGACTAAATAAGTTGTCCCAACGCCTGTTTCAAAAATCAACGAAGTCGTATCTTTTTGATAATTCACAGATTTACTGAAAGCCGTTGTTTGCATTCGGTAATCGGTATTCATGCCGCCGACTGCTGCGACAACGTAAGGCGAAAATGTGTCACGCATAATGAAATACTGCACATCTAACGTTCCACCTGTTAATTGCGAATCGCCTTTCATCGTGATATTTGGCTTGTTGCAGCACGAATAATCGTTGTCGTAACTTTGCCAAAAACCACGCACTTCAACATTGAAATGCGTATTCAGTTCTTTTCCGATGGCTAAACCCGCTCCAAAACCGTCATGTGCTTTGGTCGCTCCATCGGTATGTAAATAACTGCCAAATGGCGCAACATAAAACGCATTTTCTGCAAATGCAGAAATTGACATCATTGATAAAGTCGCTAATAACGCAACTTGTAACTTATTAAAAAACATAAAAAATCCGTGTTATTTCGTAATTAACGCTTCAGTCGAAAAACTTGAAACACCCAAAAGCTGTAATGTCGCATCGGCTTTTCCATCACCATTAGTATCGGCTTGCAACGTTTGTGTCGCGTTATCAAAACGCACAAAGTTCACGCCTCGAATATCAATTTTATCGCCTTGCGCGAAATTGAAATCCGTAATCACATCTTTATCGCCAAACACAAACGTGTCAGCACCCCAACCGCCCGTCAAAGTATCGGCACCTGCTAAACCATTCAAAATGTTATCTGCACTGTTGCCAACCATTTGATTTGCTAGCGCATTCCCTGTGCCATTTAACGGCGCAACAACTTGAGTGGTCGTGGTCACATCTTGGTTAATTTTTAATGGAATGTTCAATAATTTCAATGTCCATTCGGGCAAGCAAGCCAACGGATTATCAACCAACTGTGTGGTCGTGATTTTTTTATCAATCAGCGTTTCTTGTAACGTCAAGTTTGTAAACTCTGCCGCCAAGCTCGCAACATCCGTGCTACTTTCAAGCGTTTTAGCAATGGGAACAGCGCGAATCACAGGCAAACTCGGATCATCAATTTGGTTTATGGCGATGTCATCATCACCAAATTTATTGTCAGTCAAAATAAGTTCGATGTCGGTGATTTTTCCACTGGCATCTTTGATAAATTTTGCACCATCTCCCCCTTCTGAACGTTGAGTGAAATCATACCAACCTGCTTGTTTTTCCGTGGTTAACGCCTCGCCATCCAAGGTAATTAAAGGCAAGCCCGCGTTTTTATAAGCGTTAATTGTCGCGACTGAAACATATTTCATGTAACCGTTAAAATCTGATTCTCCTGAACGCGAAATATCTATTTTAACTAGCGTTTGAGTGCCTGCACTGTTTGGATTGATGTCTTTTAATCCTTTATCTGTTGTCGAAGTAATCGAAAATTGCAACGCATCCCACGGTGTTTTGATATTACCAGTTGTAGCAGTTGATTTAGGTTTTCCAATGCTTGAATTACTGGATAGGACAGAAACATTACTTAGTTGAGAAGACGAATCAGCAGACCCCGACTTATCGGAAGCGATGACAATACTCACGATAGGTTTAGTTGATGTTAGCGTATTATTCAATCCAGCATTGAAATCTTTATTGGTCATCCACGCTATATCTGTCACAGCACCTTGTTGTTTATCTGCAATGCCATCACCATTTAAATCACCAGAAACAGAGGGTTTTGTCGTCGATGTTGAAGCTGCATTAGCTAAATTGGCTAAATTCGTTTCCACCGTATCGGGAATACCATCTCGGTCTAACAAATCATTGCGATTAAGCGAAAGCGTAAGCGGCACAGAATCAACAGTGACTTTAAAAATATCAGTGGTATTCGTGATATTTTTTGAAGTGTTTGGCGTATAAGTGTAACTACCATCCAGCGTATTTAACGTTAATGTTGAACCATCAGTGAGAGTCGTTTTAACTAAATTCGTACCCACATTTTGTGCATTATCCAAACTAAAACTCACAGGAATGCCATCTAAATCTGTCCATGATTTGTCTGCATTTTGCACAATATTTACACCTTGCGTGGTTTGTAATGTGATTTGTCCGTGTAAGATTTTTTGTGCATTTACCCCCGTTGTCGTTTCAATGGTCTGTTTTGCCATATCATTTACAATTATTGGTAAATCACGAGTTCCAGTGATATTGATTGCTACATTTGACACCACGCCGTCAGTCGTTTTCACCGTAAACGTATCGGTATAAATTTTATCTTTCAAAAATTCATTGTGCGCGGTGTCTGTTGTGTAAGACCAATTTCCTGCACCATCAATGCTAAATG
>JAQTXN010000169.1 GCA_028688755.1 Methylococcales bacterium
TCGCTTGTCATCGCGCGGTATGTGGCTACTTTACGGCGAATGTTTAATCAGCGTGACATGGGCATTTTTGATTTTGTGTCATTTGCTTTTTGCACCGATGGAATTTTTTACCGCGACAATGGACAAATCGTTGCATTATTTAAGTCCAAGTTGGACAAGTATGCTGCTCAGCGTAACGTGTTTGTTGCAGTTTGGTGTGAGTTTAGCCATTGATTCACGCTACGAATCGCAAACGGGCGGCGTGGCACGTTATTACTATTGGATGGTTTGGTATCCGATTGTTTATTGGCTCATGAACGTTGGCACAACGATTACAGGTACGATTCGCGCAATCAAGAAAAAACGCGGACAACGCGCCGTTTGGGTGACTGTGGATAGAGGATTGCGAAACGATAAAGCTGATTAACGAACGAAATTCTGACGTTTTGCTTGCAAAAAAAGGCGTTATCGCTATAATACGCAGGGTAAGTTTTGAGGTGGACTGGCTGAGCGGTCGAAAGCAACGGTCTTGAAAACCGTCGAACCGAAAGGTTCCTGGGGTTCGAATCCCTAGTCCATCGCCAAAAACTTAATCCCAAATCAAATTCCTTCGCTACACATTCAAATCGACACCAAATCTTATCAATGCGTGTCAACAACTCTCAAATTATTCAACACATAAAAAACTGGGGCATTGAACTTGGTTTTCAGCAAGTTGGCATTTCAAATACTGATTTATCTCACGCTGAACAACATCTTGATTCTTGGCTAGCAAACAATTTTCACGGTGAGCTTGATTATATGCAAAAGCACGGCTTGAAACGTAGCCGCCCTGCTCTACTCCATCCTGACACAAAAAGCATCATTTCTGTTCGCATGGATTATTTGCCACAAAATCATGCTGACCTCAAAAAAAATCTCGATTCACCCACCGCTGCTTATATCTCGCGCTACGCGCTTGGACGTGATTATCACAAACTCATGCGCCAACGTTTGCAAAAACTTGCCGACAAAATTCAATCTGAAATCGGTAACTTTGGTTATCGCGCTTTTGTTGACAGTGCGCCCGTTTTAGAAAAAGCCATTGCTGAAAAAGCAGGTTTAGGCTGGATAGGTAAGCATTCCAATTTGATTAACCGTAAAGCAGGTTCATGGTTTTTTTTGGGCGAAATTTACACGGATTTAGATTTACAACCAGACGAACAGGCAACTTCACACTGTGGCGCGTGCGAAGCGTGTTTGCAAATTTGTCCAACACAGGCAATTGTTGCACCTTATCAAGTCGATGCGCGTCGTTGCGTGTCGTATTTGACGATTGAATTACAAGGCTCAATTCCTGAAAATTTACGTTCACTTATCGGCAATCGCATTTATGGTTGCGACGATTGCCAGCTTATTTGTCCGTGGAATCGATTTGCCAATTTAACCAAAGAACCTGATTTTCGTCCTCGTCATAATCTAAACACCGCACAATTACTCGAACTTTTTAACTGGTCAGAAACAGAATTTTTAGCAAAAACCGAAGGCTCTGCCATTCGTCGAATTGGTCATATTCGTTGGCTGCGAAATATCGCCGTTGCATTAGGTAATGCGCCTGCAAGTGATGCTATTTTAATCGCGTTAAATTCACGTTTAACGCATGAATCCGAGTTAGTTCGTGAACACGTTGCATGGGCAATTGAAAAACATCGGCGCGTTGTGTCTGGTATCATTTAGCAAATTTTTACTATTACAACCCCATAGAATGAACAGAACAGAACTTTTCAAAAAACACCTTTCCGAGCGCATTTTATTTTTAGACGGTGCGATGGGAACCATGATTCAAGGCTACAAACTCGACGAAAAAGATTATCGGGGCGAACGGTTTGCGAATTGGCAAACCGATGTCAAAGGGAATAACGATTTATTGTGTTTGACGCAACCCGATATTATCAAAGCCATTCATAGTGCGTATTTTGAAGCGGGTGCAGACATTGTTGAAACGAATACTTTTAATAGTACGACCATTGCGATGGCGGACTATGAAATGGAGTCGCTCGTTTATGAAATCAATTTTGCGGCGGCAAAAGTGGCGCGTGAAGCGGCGGCTGAATTTTCAACACCTGAAAAACCGCGTTTTGTAGCAGGTGTTTTAGGGCCAACCAATCGCACCGCTTCGATGTCGCCCGATGTGAATGACCCAGGTTTTCGTAACATTTCGTTTGATGAATTAGTCGTTGCTTACACCGAAGCCACGAAAGCCTTAATCGACGGCGGCGCAGATTTAATTTTGATTGAAACTGTGTTCGATACCTTGAACGCAAAAGCGGCGATTTTCGCTGTTGAAAATGTTTTTGAAGGATTAGGTTTTGCGTTGCCTGTGATGATTTCAGGCACGATTACCGATGCGTCAGGTCGCACACTTTCTGGTCAAACCGTTGGTGCGTTTTGGAATTCCTTGAAACACGTTAAACCGATTTCTTTCGGATTCAACTGTGCATTAGGCGCAACCGAATTACGCCAATATATCGAAGAACTTTCAAACATCGCGGATACGCATGTTTCAGCGCATCCGAACGCGGGCTTGCCAAACGCTTTTGGCGAATACGACGAAACGCCTGAAATGATGGCAGCAGAAATTGCAGATTGGGCAAAAAATGGTTATTTGAACATCATCGGCGGTTGTTGTGGTACGTCGCCTGATACGATTCGCGCCATTGTTAACGCGGTTTCAAAATATCCACCTCGTCAAATCCCCGATATTCCAAAACATTGCGCCTTAGCAGGTTTAGAACCGTTAAATATCACCGCTGAAAGTTTGTTTGTGAATGTTGGCGAACGTACAAATGTCACGGGTTCAGCGGCATTTAAACGCTTAATTATCGAAGGAAATTTTGAAGCCGCTCTCGACGTGGCAAAACAACAAGTTGAAAACGGCGCACAAATCATCGACATCAATATGGACGAGGGAATGCTCGAATCCAAAGAAGCGATGGTACGTTTCTTAATGTTGATTGCATCCGAACCTGATATTGCCAAAGTGCCAATCATGCTCGATTCGTCGAAATGGGACATTTTGGAAGCGGGTTTGAAATGTATTCAAGGCAAAGGCGTTGTGAATTCAATTTCAATCAAAGAAGGCGAAGATAAATTTATTCAACAAGCTAAACTCGTGCGTCGTTATGGCGCGGCAGTGATTGTGATGGCGTTTGATGAAGACGGGCAAGCTGACACCAAAGAACGCAAAATTGAAATCTGCCAACGCGCTTACAGAATTCTCACCGAACAAATCGGTTTTCCGCCTGAAGATATTATTTTTGACCCGAACATTTTTGCCGTCGCCACAGGCATCGATGAACACAATAATTACGGTGTCGATTTCATCGAAGCGACCCGCGAAATTAAACGTACGTTGCCGCATGCGCTGATTTCGGGTGGCGTGTCGAATGTGTCGTTTTCATTCCGTGGCAATAATCCCGTGCGCGAGGCAATTCACGCCGTCTTTTTATATCACGCCATTCAAGCGGGCATGTCGATGGGGATTGTGAACGCTGGACAACTCGCCATTTACGAGGATATTCCGAAAGATTTGCGCGATGCAGTAGAAGACGTGATTTTGAATCGTCACGACGGCAGCGGCACAGAAAAATTGCTCGAAATTGCTGAAAAATACCGCGCTGACAGTTCAACTGAAACCAAAAAAGAAGATGCAGAATGGCGACATTTGCCTGTTAATGAACGTCTGGCACATGCACTGGTCAAAGGGATTACCGATTTCATCGACGAAGACACCGAAGAAGCACGTTTGCAAGCTGAACGTCCGTTGCACGTTATCGAAGGCGCGTTGATGGATGGCATGAATATCGTCGGCGATTTGTTTGGTGCGGGAAAAATGTTTTTACCACAAGTGGTGAAATCCGCGCGAGTGATGAAAAAAGCCGTCGCATATTTAATGCCGTTTATGGAAGCGGATAAAACGGCCGCTGACCGTCAAAGTAACGGCAAAATTCTTATGGCGACCGTGAAAGGCGACGTTCACGACATTGGCAAAAACATCGTGGCGGTTGTATTGCAATGCAACAATTACGACGTGATTGATTTAGGCGTGATGGTTTCGGCTGAAAAGATTTTGCAAACTGCTCGCATGGAAAAAGTCGATATTATCGGCTTGAGCGGTTTGATTACGCCATCGCTCGATGAAATGGTTCATGTTGCCAAAGAAATGCAACGCCAAGGTTTTAAAATTCCGTTGTTAATTGGTGGTGCGACGACTTCTCGCGCTCATACCGCCGTTAAAATTGAACCGCATTATGAAAATAGCAGTGTGGTTTATGTGACTGACGCTTCACGCGCGGTGGGTGTGGCGAGTAATTTATTAAGCGGCGAATTAGCGACCGATTATAAAGCGAGTATTCGCGCCGAATATGAAGAAGTGCGTGAACGTCACAAAGGCAAAGAATCGAAAACCCAACAACACTCGCTCGAAAATGCGCGTAAAAATAAATACGTTTGGACAAATCACCCGATTAAACCCTCGTTTTTAGGCGTGAAAGTCATCGATGATGTGTCACTGGAAACATTGGCGGAATATATTGATTGGTCGCCATTTTTCCAAACATGGGAACTTGCTGGAGGTTATCCAAAAATTCTCGATGATGAAATTGTCGGTGAAGAAGCGCGTCAATTATTCGCTGACGCAAAAGAAATGCTCGAAAAAATCATTGCTGAAAATTGGTTACAAAATCGCGCTGTGATTGGTTTCTTCCCTGCAAATTCGGTTGATGATGATATTCAATTATTTGCCGATGAATCACGCGGCGAAGTGTTAGAGACCTTGCATCATCTGCGTCAACAAAATGTAAAAGCCCCAGGTAGACCGAATTATTGTTTATCGGATTTTGTCGCGCCACTTGAAAGCGGTGTTGTCGATTACATTGGCGCGTTCGCTGTCACAACGGGCATTGGCATTGAAACCAAACTCGCTGAATTTGAAGCTCATCATGACGATTACAGCGCGATTATGCTCAAAGCGTTAGCTGACCGTTTAGCTGAAGCCTTTGCCGAGTATTTACATTTGCAAGTTCGCAAACAACATTGGGGTTATGCGAGTGATGAAGATTTGGATAATGACGCG
>JAQTXN010000170.1 GCA_028688755.1 Methylococcales bacterium
AAGCTGACTTTGTTTAATTAGTTTATTTCCTTCTTCAATCAAATCACCACCTTCCGCCCAGCGGTCGCCCAATTCTTGTGCTTTACCGCCGACACTTTGCATGCTATTACCATAATCTTTTTTGCTGCTTGAAGTAGAACATCCCGACAGCTGCAATGCCATTCCCATCACAACAAAAGAAAATAACTTTTGCATAAAAATCATTTTGCTAGCTCATTATGTATGTGGATATAAAGCATATTTTAGGCAAATAACAATCGTCATTGCCAAGGCAATCATTTTGTCAAAATCGGTAAAAAGTTCAGCTGCCATCATTTCAAATTCCCTATTTTCAAAAATATGTAGGGGGCGAGTTCTAAATTCGCCCTCGCCCCTTACAAAAAGTTTTATGGCATGAACATCCCACCATTAACGTGCAAGGTTTCGCCCGTAATATAAGCTGCGCCATCAGAAGCTAAAAAGCTCACCGCGTGCGCGATTTCTTTTGCATCGCCTAAACGCGCTAACGGAATTGCGCCGAGTAAATTATTTTTGATATCGTCGCTGAGTTCTTTGGTCATATCGGTATCAATAAAACCAGGTGCAACCGTGTTCACGGTGATATTGCGTGAACCGACTTCTTTTGCCATCGACTTGGTAAAACCAATCATGCCCGCTTTTGCCGCCGCATAATTCGCTTGTCCAGCATTCCCAGTTGAACCAACAACCGACGAAATGTTAATAATGCGTCCTGTTTTCGCTTTCATCATGCCGCGCAAAACGGCTTTGCTCATGCGGAAAACTGACGTTAAATTGGTCGAAATAATATCGTCCCATTCGTCATCTTTCATACGCATTAACAAATTGTCACGGGTAATCCCCGCGTTATTGACCAAAACATGTGGCGTGCCGAATTCATCTGAAATGGCTTTCATCACAGTTTCAACCGATTCGGCATTTGAAACGTCTAGTGTTAAGCCTTTGCCGTTTTCGCCCAAATAGGCTGAAATGGCTAACGCGCCATTTTCAGAAGTTGCGGTACCTAAAACGAAAAATCCATCTTCTGCCAATCTTTCAGCGATTGCGCGACCGATACCGCGACTTGCGCCAGTTACTAAAGCGATTCTTTTAGTCATTGAGTTGCTCCATTACTTCATTCATTGTTTTTGTGTCGTAAAGCGCGAAATGCTGTGCATCTTTGGCGATACGTTTATTTAAACCGATTAACACTTTTCCCGCGCCACATTCTACAAATTGTGTCACGCCTTGGTCAGACATAAATTTAATCGAATCTACCCAGCGCACAGGTTTATAAAGTTGTTCTTTGAGTGCGTGGCGAATCAATTCAGGCGCACGGTGCGACAACACGTCAACATTGTGAATGAGCGTTGTATCAGGTGGGTTAATTGTGATGGTTTCGAGCGTTTCTGCTAATTTTTCCGCCGCAGGCAACATTAACGCACAATGTGACGGTACGCTAACTGGCAATAATAATGCGCGTTTTGCGCCTGCTTCTTTTGCACCTGCCATAGCTCGTTCAACAGCAGCTTTGTGACCTGCAATCACAACTTGACCTTGCGAGTTAAAATTCACCGCTGAAACCACTTCGCCCTGCTCTGCGTCCGCGCAAATTTTAACCACGTCGTGATCTTCTAAACCTAAAACTGCCGCCATCGCGCCAACACCTTCAGGGACAGCTTGTTGCATCAATTCACCGCGCAAGGCGACGAGTTTTACTGCGTCTTCAAAATTCAACGCGCCTGAGCAAACCAACGCGCTGTATTCGCCTAAGCTGTGTCCAGCCATCCACGCGGGGCGAATCGGACTGTGTTTTGTCCACACGTTCCAAACTGCAACACCAGTAGCTAGCATCGCAGGTTGCGTGTTATGTGTTTGATTGAGTTCAGACGCAAGCGATTCATCAGAAATCAACGCCCACAAATCCTTGCCTAGCGCATCCGAAGCGCGTTCAAAGGTTTGTTTAACTTCGGGATAGGTTGCAGCTAAATCGTCAAGCATTCCCACAGATTGCGAGCCTTGACCAGGAAAAACAAACGCTAAATTATAATTTTGTTCAGTCATTTCTTGTTAAGTTAAAAGTAATTAAAAGGTTTACGGGCGTGAATTCTATCAAAAAAATCGTTATTCACCGCTTTCTGTTGAAATCAGTCATACTGATGCAGGCTTTTCTTATGTGAATGATCAGTCATACTGATGCAGGCTTTTCTTATGTGAATGAATAGTTGATTTATACTCAAACGCATTTTAATTTTTAAGAGATTTTTATTATGAGACAAGATTTTCAATATTTAGCTGAATTGATAGATGAATTTTTTTCCGATGAACATATAACAAAAAGATTTGATTTTATTAAAGTACAAAAAATTTCAGGATGGGAAACATGGCTACAAATTGAGTTTGCGAATTTTTTGAATGAGCATTCAACTGAGCCAGAATGGGCGCGTGAAACAACATTGTCTTATGATGGTCGAAAAGAAAAAGAAAAATGGCTATGTCGTCCTGATTTTATTATCAGAAAAAAAAGAACCTCTCTTAACACCTATGTAATGTTGGAAATAAAGCAAGCCCCAAGTCCAGCAGAATGTATGAAACTCATTTGGGGAGATATTGAAAAAATGTCAAAAATAAGAAAATCTGAATTGAATACAAGATTGAAATGTGGATTAGCTATATTTCATGCAAACCAAGTTCAATTGCATAAAACAATTACAGAGAATGACTTGTCAATAGAAACCACGGCGCATGGAATTATCGGTGATACTGATTTTGCATATCTACTGTTTTATGATGAAAATTTTTAATAATTAAGGATTACTTATGACCAAGAAAAAACCAAAAAATGCACTCAACATAGAGCTGCAAAATTTAAAAGAATGTGTGCCGCAAAACCCCGTGGCGAAATTTGCTCATCACGTTAATAAAGCGGGATTCTTCCGTGACCGCACGGTTTATTCGCGCAAAGGCAAACACAAAAACAACGAGTCCTTTCTTATTCGCTATTTAGCGATAGTGAATACGAAAGGATTTGTTGTTTTATTGAATCACCACATCAAGCCGTCTGCCTTGAATCAAATCCCATCGCAACTTAACGCTTCAACCCGCTGAAAACCTTTCGGTAAAAGCGTGCCACGTTTTGCTCGATTGCCTGTGTACAACGCTAAATCACTCGGTCTTAACGTCAACGTTCGTTTGCCTGATGAAATAATTAACGGGCTGTCAGGTTTTATAATCGTGAAAGCCACAATAAAATCCGTGCCTTTTTGTAATTCATTCGTTGGAATTTGAATGAGTTTATTGCCTTTACCGCGTGGCAATGTGGGAATTTCGTTTAATGGAAATAACAACAACCGCCCTTGATTTGTGACAATGGCAAGCAAACTTTCTTCGTCGGTCGTCAAAATCGGCGGCAATAAATTTTCATCATTTGAAAGCGTAACTAAACTTTTGCCTGCTTTATTTTTACTTGCCAAATCATTTAACGGCGTTTTAAATCCGTAACCCCACGAATTCACCAGCATCACAAAATCATCGGGATTTCCTGCAATTAAATGGGTAAAAGTCGCACCATCTGGCGGATTAAAACGCCCCGTTAAAGGTTCACCTTGTGTTCGTGCTGACGGTAAATCGTGCGTCGTCGAACTATAAACGCGCCCCGTCGAATCAAATAAATAAACCAATTGCGTCGAACGTGTTTTGACAGCCGTTTGGAAATTATCGCCTGCTCGATAACTCAAATTTTCCGCATCCACATCGTGACCTTTTGCCGCGCGAATCCAACCTTTTTGCGACAAAATCACGGTGAGCGGTTCGTTGGAAATTAACGCCGTTTCGTCTAACGCTTGCGCGGCTTGGCGGGTTACAATCGGCGAGCGACGCTCATCACCATAAACATTGGCATCTTGTTGCAGTTCTTTTTTAACTTGTTTTCTCAACAGCGTTTCAGAACCGAGTGTTTTTTCCAAACCGTCACGCTCTTTGGCAAGCGAATCTTGTTCACCGCGAATTTTGATTTCTTCGAGCTTAATCAAATGGCGCAATTTCAATTCTAAAATTGCTTCCGCTTGAATTTCACTCAAACCAAAACGAGCAATCAGCTCTTTTTTCGGTTCATCTTCGTTGCGAATAATCGCAATCACTTCGTCGATTTTCAAATACGCAATCAGCAAACCTTCCAAAATATGCAATCGCGCCAACACTTTATTTAAACGATGTTGCAAACGACGACGCACGGTTTCAATTCTAAATTCGAGCCATTCGCTCAAAATGTCGCGTAAATTTTTGACTTGCGGGCGACCGTTTAAGCCAATCATGTTCATATTGACGCGATAACTTTTTTCTAAATCGGTCGTGGCGAACAAATGCGACATGATTTCTTCGGCGTTAATGCGTTTGGCTTTGGGAATAATCAGCAATCGACACGGATTTTCGTGGTCAGATTCGTCGCGCAAATCTTCGAGCATCGGTAATTTTTTAGCGAGCATTTGCGCGGCGATTTGCTCCATCAATTTTGAGCCTGACACTTGATGCGGCAACGCAGTGATAATAATGACACCGTCTTCAAGCGTGTACGTTGCTCGCATTTTCAAACTACCACCGCCTGTGCGATAGATTTTTTGTAAATCGTCTCGGCTGGTAATAATTTCGGCTTCAGTCGGATAATCAGGCGCGTGAACAAAGGTTAAAAGCGTTTCTAAATCTGTTTCAGGTGCGTCCAATAATTGCACGCACGCCGCAACAACTTCACGCAAATTGTGTGGTGGAATATCCGTTGCCATCCCAACGGCAATACCCATCGTGCCGTTGAGTAAAATGTTCGGCAATCGAGCTGGCAAACGCGCGGGTTCTTTGAGCGAGGCATCAAAATTGTCCGTCCATTCAACCGTACCTTGCTCTAATTCGTTTAAAAGCGTGTTGGCATAAGGCGTTAATTTCGATTCGGTGTAACGCATCGCAGCAAACGACTTGGGGTC
>JAQTXN010000171.1 GCA_028688755.1 Methylococcales bacterium
TGAGTTTCGGATTGTTCTTTTAAGATTTTTCGAGTTTCTTGTAATTCTTCTTGTTGTGACAAGTAGGTTTTTAATACGATGATTAAAGCAAGAAAACTTAGAATTGGGTTTAACGTTCCGCCAAAGTAATCACCAAATAATCCCCATTTGTTGTTATCACTACTTAACTGACCGTGAAAGTTAAAAAAATAAAAAACTAATACGACAGTCAAAGCAAGAATGGCAATTTTTATAATATGTGTAGTAAAAAAATGGCTGATTTTCTCCTCGCATTTTTTCCAATCAACTTTCATTCGGCATAACCCCATTTCCTAAACTGTTCTTGCAATTCAGGTTCATTTTTGAAGGCTTCAAAGTAAAGATATTCAGGGGCGAAATCTGCGCCGTTTGTCCAAGTAATGGTTGCCAGTTCTTTATCTACAACGAAATTTGAAAATAATGCAGGATTTTGTAGCGGCGTAAAAATTTCACCACGCAACGCATTTTTCAAATCCGCCACACCTGTTCGACCATCATTAAATTGAATTTCAATTTGATACTCTTGAATATATTTTGCTTGTTCGACGTGAAGAAACATAACTTACTCCAATGGTTCAATGAGGTTAGGTGATTTTTCGCTTCTGCAAAGATTCCAGTTTTCAATCAATTCATCTTTGTGCAATTCGTACCATTCAAGAACATGACGCAACGCGCGTTTAGGAAATTTACCTTCAACAACGCCTGTAAAAATATCAACCGTTATTTCATATTCGGCATATTTAGCGTGAAAGTGTGGTGGCGCGTGGTCGCTCCAATACATGACAATAACGATTCCGAGAAATCGGCTGATAATCGGCATTTTTCAAACCTCACGCGGGTCAGAATTCTCCAAAACGGTATCCGTTTGTTGTTGTCTAAATTCTTCTAACGCACCGCGATATTGCGAATGTTTGTTGCTGATAATTGCCGCCGCGAGCAATGCCGCGTTAATTGCCCCCGCTTTACCAATCGCCAGCGTTCCAACAGGAATTCCCGCAGGCATTTGAACAATCGACAACAACGAATCCATGCCATTCAACGCTTTCGATTGCACAGGCACGCCCAAAACAGGAACTGCTGTTTTTGCCGCTGTCATCCCAGGTAAATGCGCCGCGCCACCTGCTCCCGCAATAATCACTTCTAAACCTTTGCTTTCCGCGCTTTCGGCGTAAGCGAATAATTTATCAGGCGTGCGATGCGCCGAAACGACTTCAACATCATGCGGAATGCCTAATTTTTCTAGTGTTTGTGCGGCAAATTGCATCGTCTCCCAATCAGACGTTGAACCCATGATAATTCCAACTAATGCGGTCATTGTTGTTTCCTTAAAACTTACCTAATAATTTCAAAATGCCAAATACAACGCCCATTTGACCAATAATCATGGCAGCAACCCATTTTGTAATTTCCTTCACGGTTTCACTTTTGAATTCTGCCATTTTGACAATCAAATTTAATTCTAGTTCTTTTAAATCGCGTTGCGTTGCGAGATTGTCCAAGTTGTAATCGTGTTTAATTTGTTCAACAACAGCGGCGTTTGATTCTTGCTGTGCTTTGGTGAAGGCTTTCGTAATCGCTTTTGCGTAATTTTCGGGTACGCCGTTTTGCACTAACTCTTCAGCAAATTGCATTGTGTCAAAGGGTATTGCCGTCATTTCAACTCTCCTAAAATATCCAACATCACCTCAACATTCGAGTCGGAATCATTCAACGCTGGAATGTAACGATAGTTTTCGCCGCCTGCTTCGTGGAAAATTTTTTTATTTTCCATCGCAATTTCTTCAAGCGTTTCCAAACAATCGACCGCAAAACCTGGGCAAACTACATCGACGTTTTTCACGCCTTCGTTTGGCAGAGCTTGCAACGTGTCCACACAATACGGTTTTAACCATTCGGCTCTACCAAAACGTGATTGGAAAACCAGCCGCCATTCATTTGCTTGCAAACCTAATTTATCCGCTAACAATTGCGCTGTTTTTTGGCATTGATAAAAATACGGGTCGCCTTTTTTTGTCAGCAGTTCGGGCAAACCGTGAAACGACATAATCAATAATTCATTTTTCGGTTTTTCGCGCCACGCGGTTTCAATCGATTCCGCCAGCGCAGAAATATAACGCGCATGTTGATGATAATCGCTGATAAAACGAAAGCTAGGCAAATGCCACCAAGTGTTTAATTCTGCGGTCAAAATGTCATAAACAGGCGCGGCAGTGGTTGAAGAATACTGCGGATAAAGCGGCAAAATAATGATTTCATTCACGCCTTGCTGTTTAAACTGTTGCAAGCGCGTTTTCATCGACGGTTCACCGTACGTCATCACATAATCAACAACTACGTTTTGCGAACGCAATTTTGCCGCCACTTTTTCGCTCAATTGGCGCGTGTAAAACGTCAACGGCGAACCTTTTTCAGCATCCCAAATTTTCGCGTAAGCCTGTGCGGATTTTCGTGGACGAAATGGCAAAATAAAACCGTGCAAAATGACCCGCCAAACAGGTCGTGGCACATTCACCACGCGCTTGTCACCTAAAAATTCTTTTAGAAATTGACGCACCGCAGGCACAGTTGGTGCGGTTGGCGAACCCAAATTCGCAAGCAAAACACCGATTTTTTTATCTGCCATTTCAAACAATCCTAGCGATTGATTAAGTTCAAAAACTCAGAGCGAGTGCTGATGTCTTTACGAAAAATGCCTTTCATCGCCGAGGTTGTCATCACTGAATTTTGTTTTTCCACACCGCGCATCATCATGCACAAATGTTTCGCTTCAATCACAACTGCCACGCCGCGTGCGCCTGTGGCTTTTTCAATAGCATCGGCAATTTGACTGGTGAGTTTTTCTTGAATTTGTAACCGACGCGCAAACATATCAACCACGCGAGCAATTTTCGACAATCCTAAAACTTTACCATTCGGCAAATAACCAACGTGACATTTGCCGATGAATGGCAATAAATGGTGTTCGCAAAGTGAATACAATTCGATGTCTTTCACGATAACCATATCTTCGCTATCAGCCGTGAAAATCGCGCCGTTTAAGACTTCATCTAAGGTTTTTTCATAACCATTGTTTAAAAATTTGAACGCTTTCGCGGCACGTTTTGGCGTATCAATTAAACCTTCGCGGGTTAAATCTTCGCCGACAGCTGTAATGATTTGTGCGAAATGTTCTTCCATTGCTTTCATAAATTGTGAATCTCAAAAAAATAACTAAAAAATGGGCGAAAGTGTAGCACGCTACTTTGATTTGTCACGTTTTATGGATGGTTTTGCGCGGCGAGTTCGAGTTTGCTGTGACTTTTCGAATAGGCAAAATAAAACACCATCCCAATTGCAAGCCAAATCAAAAAACGCCACCACGTTTGTGCGGGCAAAAACGCCATTAACGCGCTACACGAAATCATGCCTAATCCGGGAAATAATGGGCTATAAGGCGAACGAAAAGGACGAGTTAAATTTGGTTGCGTGAAACGCAAAACGATAACGCCAAAACAAACTAAAACGAATGCCGCCAGCGTGCCGATGTTGACGAGTTCGGCCAAATCACCAAGTGGAATGAAACCAGCGATAATTGCCATAATCACACCGCACATCACGATGACGCGCACAGGCGTTTGTGTTTTTTCATTCACGTCGTTGAAAAATTCAGGCAGCAAACCGTCTCGTGCCATTGCAAAAATCACCCGTGTTAAACCGTAATATAAAACCAGCATCACTGTTGTTAAACCTGCAATCACGCCTGTTGCAACCAATGCCGAAGCCCAATTGAACCCCAATAATTGCAGCGCATGAGCCACAGGTGATGACACATTTAAATCGGTGTAATGCACTACGCCCGTGAGCAAGCCTGAAACCAAAATATAAATTGCTGTGCAAAAAATTAACGAAACAACAATGCCGAATGGTAAATCTTTCTGAGGATTTTTGGCTTCTTCGGCGGCTGTTGAAACTGCATCAAAACCAACATAAGCAAAAAAGACAATCGATGCTCCCGCAAAAACACCTGTCGTTTTTCCATCGGGCAAGGTTTGAAACCAGCCGAACGGCATAAACGGATGCCAATTTTCGGGATTTACGTTGAAAAGGGCGAGCGAAATAAACACTGCAATCGTGACTAATTTCACCGCAACCATGATGTTGTTGATTTTCGCACTGTGTTTTACACCAACAATTAACAACACCATTAGCATCAAAATAATCATCGACGCAGGTAAATTGATGATGCCGCCAAGTTTGGGGGCTTTGGTTAAGGCTTCGGGCAAACCAAAACCAACTGCTGCGAGTGCGTTATTGAAATATCCTGCCCAACCGTTTGCAACGGCGGCAACCGAAATCGCATATTCGAGCAGCAAATCCCAACCGATAATCCATGCAATCAATTCGCCAAATGCCGCATAGCTGTAGCCATAAGCACTGCCACATCCGCCGACAGCAGCAGCGAGTTCGGCATAAGACAAGGCGGCAAATGCACAAGCAAAACCTGCCGCAATAAACGATAAAACGACCGCTGGCCCTGATTGTGTCGCGGCGGCAATGCCCGTTAAAACAAAAATTCCTGTTCCGATAATCGCGCCTACACCTAAAAAGGTTAAATCCCATTTTGATAAACAACGACTCAGCGCGTGTTCGGTGTCAGGAGTAATTGCTTTGGTTCGGAAAAGTTGTTGCAGCATAAAAGTTCTCGTAATAAGTTATCGAAAGTTTGGCTTTATAATACGTCGCTTTAGACGGTTAAAGAAATTTCACAGGAGTTTTCACCATGACACAAAAAATACAACAAGCACGCGGAAAAAAATTACGCGGGGTGAATTTAGGCGGATGGCTCGTTTTAGAAAAATGGATGACACCGAGCATTTTTGAAGGTTTAGAAGCCACAGATGAAACTACGTTTTGTGCCGAATTGGGCGACAAGGCAGATGCAATTTTAAAAGCGCATTGGAACAGTT
>JAQTXN010000172.1 GCA_028688755.1 Methylococcales bacterium
TACAACGAAAGCAATTGGGTGAACTTTCTTTTCCTGTAACCATACGCCCTATAGATACGCATGGTGGAAATGGTTTTGAAAAAATCAATAATTCGGATGAATTAAATTATTATTTGCAACACCATTTAGAAAATGACGAATTTTATATTTCTACCTTTGTGGATTATCAAAACGAAGATGGTTGTTATCGTAAATTGAGAATTGCGTTGATTGACAAAAAACCTTTTATTTGTCATTTGGCAATTTCAGAAAACTGGATGGTTCACTATAACTCAGCAGGTATGGAATCAAACGCTCATAAGCGTGCTGAAGAGCAGAAAGTGATGGAGAATTTTGACCATGATTTTGCGATAAAACATCAAGAAGCGTTGTCAGCTATTGCTCATAAACTCAACCTTGATTATGTCGTGATTGATTGTGCTGAAACACAAAATGGAGAGTTACTGTTATTTGAAGCAGATCCACGAGGTTGGATTCATGTCATAGATTCTGTTGAAATTTTCCCGTACAAAGCCGCCGTTATGCAAAAAGCGTTCGACGCATTTAGAACTATGTTGCTAACAAAAATTGAAAATGCCAATAAGTAACCCGAAAGAGAAATCAAATCACCATTTTCAAAAGTGTTAGGCAGCATCTATGAGATTGATAATTGCCATTTAGTCATAGCAAGCAGCAAGCGTTTCACGCATTTTTTCTAAACCCAATTCGCGCGTTAATTTGATGTTATTTTCAGGAATTTCTTCAGGATTGGGATAATTTTCCAACGCTTTTTCTAAACTGCTTTCACGCAATAAATGCAACATCGGATACGGCGAACGATTGGTGTAATTCGCCGCATCATTTTCGTTTGAACCTTCAAAACAATAATTCGGGTGAAAACTCGCCAATTGATAAATGCCTTCATAATCTTCAACCTCAAGCAAACGCTCGGCGATTTCAACAAAATCAAGGTATTCATCAAAATCTGCAAATCCATTCGCATAAATCAATAACGTTGTTTCAATCGCTGGGTTTTCGTCTAGCCGCGCACATTCATCGAGCAAATTTTCTAAACAGGTTTCAACGTCGGTCGAGGTTTCAACGTGAAAATGAATGCCGCCCTCATCAAACACACGTTTTGCAAACGGACAAATGTTGCGAGCAATCACAACAGTTTCGAGCCATTTTTTAGTTTCGGTAATTTGTTTCATAAAATCGATTCACCTCGCGCTAATTTTGGCAACGCCCCTTCCAAACCCATCGCGCCACGCATGACTTTATTTTTTAACGGTTTCACACGCTCTGCCAGCCCTAAACCTAAATTGCGTAAGAATTTCAGCGGCAAAATTTCATTGCTAAACGCCTGATAAAACACGTCCATCACGGTCATCATTTTTAAATTTTCAGTGCGGCGCATTTTTTCGTAACGTTTTAAAACGCTTTCGTCTGAAATGCTGCGACCTTGTTGCACGGCTTCTAAAATGACTTCTGCCAACGCGGCTGCATCAAGCAAACCGATATTTACGCCCTGCCCTGCTAACGGGTTAATCGTGTGAGCAGCATCACCGACTAACGCTACGCCATGTTTAACGTAATGTTGCGCGTGACGGCGCGTCAACGGAAAACTGGTAACAGAAATCACCCGCGTCACGCCGCCTAATTCTTCTGGAAAAGTCGCTGTTAATTCGGCTTGCAAAGCCTCATTCGACAAGGCTTGCAACCGTTTCACTTCATCGGGCGAGTTGTACCAAACAATCGAACCAAAATTACCTGTAAGTGGCAAAAATGCTTGAGGCCCTGAGGCAACAAAACGCTGCCAAGTAATATCTTGTTGCTCGTAAGCGGTTTCGATATAAATCACTAGCGCGTGCTGCTCATAATCCCAACTTGTTACGCCAAGTCCCACGCCTTGACGCACTTTTGATTGTGCGCCATCGGCAGCAACGAGTAATTTCGTGGTTAAAATTCGACCATTATTTAAAATCAATTCGCTGTCGTCAGCATTTGAATAATTCAAGGTTTCAATTCGCGCTGGGCAAATCAATTCGATATTTTCAAAGGCTTGCAAACGTTCGAGCAATGCCAATTGCGTGACACGATTTTCGACAATGTAGCCGAGTTCGCTATGTCCAATATCGTCGCTGCAAAATTCGGTATCGCCCGCCGTTTCCCAAACACGCATCCGTTTAAATGGACAAAAACGACGATTTTGAATGCCTTGCCACGCGCCAACCATTTCCAAAATCGTTTTTGAGGCAATGCTTAACGCCGACACACGCAAATCGTGTGGTTGTTCAGGTGAAAAGGCTTGCGGGAATTCGTTTTCAATGACGGCGACTTTTAACAGACTACCGCCTAAACAACACGCCACTGCTGCGCCAACCATTCCGCCACCGACGATGACGACATCAAATTGTTCTTTCATAAATTCTCGTTTTTTGGATTTTTTAAAATTAAAGCGATTTTTTCAGTTGCGCTATTCTATCGCGTAATTCAATCGCCTTTTCAAAATCAAGTTGTGCCGCGCTAATTCGCATTTGGGCATCGAGTTCAATCAATTGCCGTTCAATATCCACTTTTCCCAAATGTTTCGTGCCTTTGATATCGCTTTTCTTTTCAGCAACGGATTTAATAATAGTTTGCGGCGTGATGCCGTATTTTTCATTATGAGCAATTTGCGCGACACGGCGATTTTTCGTAATTTCCATTGCTCGTTGCATCGAGCCTGTAATTTTGTCGGCAAATAAAATCACTTTACCGTTGCTATTTCGCGCCGCTCTGCCAATCGTTTGAATCAAACTACGTTCATCGCGCAAAAAGCCTTCTTTGTCTGCGTCTAAAATGGCGACCAAACTGACTTCAGGTAAATCCAGCCCTTCACGCAATAAATTGATGCCAACCAAAATATCGTAATCACCCGCGCGAAGTTGGCGAATCAATTCAATCCGTTCCAAGCTATCCACATCGCTATGCAAATAACGCACTTTAAGCATTTCTTTGGCGAGATAATCGGTCAAATCTTCTGCCATTTTTTTGGTTAGCGTGGTAATTAAAACGCGCTCGCCACGTTCAATAACAATTTTTGCCTGTTCAATTAAGTGAGTCATTTGTCCCGAAATTGGATGCACAAAAATTTCAGGGTCGAGCAATCCCGTTGGGCGAATAATCAACTCAACCACATTTTGACTTTTTTCTAATTCGTAATCCGCTGGCGTAGCGGAAACAAAAAGTGTTGTTTGCATTTTGCTTTCAAATTCATCGAATTTTAATGGGCGATTATCAAACGCCGATGGCAAACGAAATCCAAAATCAACCAAATTTTTTTTACGAGCAAAATCACCGTTATACATGGCGCGAGATTGCGGCAAGGTTTGATGGCTTTCATCGATAATCAACAAATAATCATCGCCAAAATAATCCATCAACGTGCAAGGCGGCTCGCCTGCTTTGCGGTCTTCAAAACAACGGCTGTAATTTTCAATCCCTGAGCAATAACCGAGTTCTTCAATCATTTCTAAATCGTATTCAATACGCTGTTTTAAACGTTGCGCTTCGAGCGGTTGCAAAGTGGGCAAATGCGATTCCAGTTCAGCGCGAATTAGTTCTAACGCCCGCTGTTTTTTCTCTTCGGGAATCACATATTGTTTGGCGGGATATAAAACGGTTTTATCAATTTGTGAAATTAAATCACCTGTTAGTGGGTCAATTTCTTTAACCGATTGAATCAAGTTATCTTCAAGCGTGACGCGCAAAATGTTGTTTTCGTAAGCAGGAATAATATCGACCACATCGCCCCGCACACGAAATTTCCCTGCCGCTAACGCCGTATCGTTACGTTCATATTGAATCGCTAGCAACGCTTTTAATAAATCAGTCCGTTTTAATTTTTCTCCTTTAATCAGTGGCACTGCCATTTTGCGAAAATCGTCAGGATTTCCCAAACTGTAAATGCAACTAATACTCGCGACCACAATCGTATCGTTGCGGCTAATTAAACTCGACACGGCGTGCAACCGCATTTTTTCAATCGCCACATTCACACTCGAATCTTTTTCGATGTAAGTATCAGTCGTGGGCAAATACGATTCAGGCTGGTAATAGTCGTAATACGAAATGAAATACTCGACCCGATTTTCGGAAAAAAGCTCTTTGATTTCGGTGAACAGTTGCGCGGCAAGCGTTTTGTTGTGAGCAATTATCAGCGTCGGCTTTTGCAATTTTTCAATCACATTTGCCATCACAAACGTTTTGCCACTGCCTGTAATACCTAGCAGTGTTTGTTTTTTTGATTTTTCAAAATTAGTGGTTAATTTTGAAATTGCTTCTTGTTGTCCGATTGAAGGCGCGTAAGGCACGTTGAGTTTGAATTGCATAATGTTGTGACGTTTTTGCTTGAACAGTTTCGGCCATTCTAACGCAGATATTTCTCTTTCATCCTGTCAACATGAGCCATAAAAATCGAAAAGTTAGATAGCACATTTGCAAAATTAGATATGCAATTTGTTGATAATAATATCGATAAATACCGTTTTAAAACCTAACTCTATTTCATTACCATGATTTCCGACGTTCAAATTTCGTTGTTTTTAGTTTAACGACACGGCTCATTTTTCATGTTTTTAAAGGAAGGTTTTTATGAAACACACAACAAAACTCGGTTTAACCATTTCTCTTTTGCTTGGCTCACAAGCCGCATTCGCGCTAACACCGTGGACAGATACACCAGAAATTACCATTTACACCTCAGGCGGTGCAGCACAAGATAAAGCCTTCGGCGAAGTCGTGAAAAAAACGCTTGCGGCTTCAGGCACATTGGATATTTTCGATGACGTAAATCCGAAAAATACGAACGTGGGTTCACGTTGGACATCTTACTTTTTCATCGGTAACGACAAATTAGGGGCAGGTTTAGCAGGCAAAAAAATCTTGCTTGAAAAACGTATCGCAGGCGCAGCGGGTTATGGCGTAGTTCCAGTTGTT
>JAQTXN010000173.1 GCA_028688755.1 Methylococcales bacterium
CTGATCAAAGGCAGCACCGCGCAGTTAAGTTTTTCTTAAATGACCAGGTGAATAACTAAATTTGCGTTTAAATGCGGTTATAAAATGATTTACATGAGAATATCCTAATTCTGATGCAAGTTGTTTCATGGGAATATCACTGTGTTCTAATGCCTCATGCGCGGCTGACAGGCGATAATCATTGATGAAAGCACTGATGGATTGTCCATACTCGGCAGTAAATAAATCGTTTAATGTTCGAAGTGAAATGCCAAATTGTTTTGCGAGATCATGTAAATTGGGGAGCTTACCTTTCGTGCCAGTGATATAAGCATGTAATTTTTCTACTTTCTCTTTCGATGATGAACCTTGTAAGAATACATTTTCGGGTTTTGTTTGAAAATTAAGCCGCCGACTGAGCGATTGAATCACTACATCTAACTCCTTAATTGATGCTGGTTTTGTCATGTAAATATCTGCACCATTGACATAACCTTCGACACGATCTTGAATTTGCTCGCGCACTGTCATCATGATGATGCCCATATCAGGACACGTTTTTCGAATACGATTCGAGACACTAATGCCATCTTCCCCAGGTAAATTAAGGTCGAGGATGAGCAAATGTGCTGGAAAATCTTGCAGTGTTTGGTCAAGTAATTCGGCACACGCAATTCCTCGTGCAACGTAATTAAGATTGCAAAGGGCTTCAACCGTCATTTCACGCAAATCGTCGTGATCTTCGACGACAATTATTTTTAAACTCGCATCCATAATTCAAAACAAACTGTGTTATTAACAGGCTTGAAACGTATTTCTCCCCCTAATTGATGTGCCATACCTTGAGCAATATGCAAGCCCAAACCTGACCCCGTTTTTCCATGTGCGCCTGAGGTACGATAGTATTTTTTAAATACTTTTTTAGAATCTGGAATGCCCGCAATTCCTGATTCATTCGTCACTGAAATGACAATGCCTGCTTGTTTTTTATATAAAATCACTTTTGCATCGATGAAAATCGGACAATTATTTGCACCATATTTCAATGCGTTATCCACCAAATTAGTAATAATCATGCGTAAGAGTTGTTCATCTGTACGGCAAATGGGTAAAGGCTCAATTGAAAGTTTTAGACGCTCAGGTTCAAAGCAATTTGATTGTATGTCTTTTAAAACGTTTTTAATTTGATAAAAGGCAAAGTGAGGCTCAATAAAGCCATATTCTAGCCTATCAGACAATAAACACCGTTCAATAACCGAGGTGATGTCAGTAATCGAGCGCGTGACACGATTCTTTGTAGCCGTCGGCAACTCACTGATACTCAGTGCCATACTGATAACGGATATAGGCGTTTTTATTTCATGACTGAGCATTGCCGTAAAACTTTCTTGTTCATTGCGTCTTTTTATTTCCAAAGATAAAAGTAAAGCCAATGTGAGCATGATGAAAATGAAAAGCAAAGACGAGATGAACAGCCAACGGGTTTGATAATGAATTTTTTGGTCTAATTGCGCTTGCGAAAAACCTGTAATCATCACCAACGGTAACAAAGGAATTTCTTTTAAAACGTAGTAATAATTTTGTTGAAAATTTAAATCCTCTTCTGCTTTAAACCCTGCATCACTTAAAAATTTGGGTAATTGCACCTCTTGAAAAAGCAGATTCATATTGATTTGCAAAAAATCATGATTCCCCTGTAACGCAATAAAAAATTCCGTATTATCAACCAAGTAGTGATAAAAGTTTTTGAACTGTTCGAGTTCCATCACGAGAGTCACAAAACCAACTACGGTGTGTTGCGTGTCGTATATTCTTTTTATCCACAGATAATTTTGATTTTGTTTTTTCAAAATAAGACTTTTGTTATCGGTTGTATTTTCAATTGACGACAAAAAGTCATTAGAAAGTGTGCATTCTGTCTTGCTATTACTTGCTTGCAACTTGCCTTGAATGTCAAAAATACAAATTTTATGTAATGAAAGTGGCTTAAAACGTAATGTTTTTATGAAAAGTGCAGTGTTGTTTTTACCTAATTGATTCTGCAACATTTCTACCATTTCCAATATCACATTGATTTGATTGACTAAACCGATAGTTTGTATTGCAAACGACTCATTGATTATCTCAGCTGACGAAAACATATTTGTTCTTTCAATACGCTGAAAATTAACATAAGCCACACCCACTTCGCTGATGACGACACAAAATAAAATAATGACTATCGTCCAAAGAAATAAAATTTTTCGTCTAAAGTATTCAACAAAACGCGATAACGATTTTTTTGATTGTGCGATGGGAGGATTTTGAACATCGATTTCTAACCACATCACAAATAACGTCGTCATGGTTAAGATAATAATAAACCAAAAGACGGTCAGCCAATTGGTTGGATTTGCCCCACGAGACGAGGGTTGAGAAGGTATTTCTGAAAACAGTAAGCTGATTCCTCGTGCTGCCATCCACACTGTCACAACAGCAAAAAGCAACGCGATTGCGAAAATGAGTTTACGACGAGCATGTTTTTTTCCTACAGTGAAAAGTAATATCGCAACAGGCGCGTTCATGCACATTTCAGCAAATGAAAACACGACGCTTCGGTAAATACCGTTAGGTTGTATCAAGCCCCAATACCAAAAAGCAGGAACGGTTAGTAATACAATTCCCCATTCCCAATTTCCTAATTTAACAGGCGTTTGTGCAATCCATGCTTTAAATCCTGCATAAATAATTGGACTAGCAGAAAGTAAAAGGAGATTTGTGCCAATCACGGTCGTCCATCTTGGCAATAAATGCCCCACGCCTGAAATGAACAAGCCAATCGCTAAAACACTATTTGCCATTGCCCAGCTTCGGATCAAATGAGTGTTGGTTTGAAAATGTGCGAACACAATTAAAATCAAACTCAACACTAAACTCAATCCTGAAGCGATAGTGTAAAAATGGAGTGTGTCTTGATTATAAATAGCGGCAACCTACATCATGAAAATGGTTTATAAGTGCGAATTTACCAGTCTCTTAAAGAAAAGCTAACTCAATTTTCATCGCTATTTCCATAATTCGTAGAAAATAACTTTATTTCATAGGGGTTTGCTTCTTTTCGTAGAAAAAAAGCAACTTCGCGTAGAACAAAGCAAAGGTCTTTTTAAATCCTGTCCATCATAATTTTCCAAAAATTAACCTTTCATTTTTTAGGAAAAATAATGATGACTACTCCACACAATGAAATTGTTTTTGTCGATAGCAATCTTACGGATTATCAAACGTTGTTAAATGGCATTCCTGCTGATGCAGAAGTGCATATCATCGACAACTCGCGTGATGGTTTGCAACAAATGCTCGCATTTTTAACTGGGCGCACCAATATCGAGGCGATTCATGTTTTAGGTCATGGCAATAACGGTGAATTGAAGCTGGGTAATCTCACACTGACTAGTCAAAACATTGAGCAATACAAAGCACAATTAGACCAACTTGGTAAAAAACTCACGACTGACGGGGACTTGTTGTTTTATGGTTGTAACGTTGCACAAGGCAACCAAGGACAAATGTTTGTCAAACAAATTGCGGATTTCACCCATGCAGATGTAGCAGCATCGGATGATTTGACGGGTGCAACAAGATTGGGAGGGAATTGGGTTTTAGAAAATCACACAGGTAACATTGAAGCCACATTACCATTTAATGAGGTTCAATTACAAAGCTACGATTATTCTTTAGTGGCAACGCCTACGCTTGTTACCAAAACTTACACACAACAAAGTTCAGATACAGGCATTGTACTTTTGGACGGAACACCTGTTGTTGGTGGTTCGACTTTCGGTGCGTTTAGTGATTCAGGTGGTTCATGGATCACATTTCAAAATATCAATGCTTCGACAGGGATAACGTTAAAAGTAAAAGACAGTAATGGTTCATGGATGACCGTAAACACCACTACACAATGGGCTGATAATTCACCTTACGATACAGTCGCAGCGTATGCAGGAGCATTAGCTGGAATTGGTGTTGATTATGCTGTGGAGGTTGATTTTTCTCAGCAGGTAGAGGGAAGTCACACGATTACATGGGAAGCAAGAACATCAACGGGGAACTATGATTCTGATTATACCGTAACGATTAACGTACCTGACACTACGCCCCCAGTTTTTCAATCTGCGGCATCCAACGCCGAGGGGACAAAAGTTATCCTCACTTACGATGGAGCATTAAATGCCACAACAGCAGCTGCCGAGGCGTTTGTCGTTAGCGTAGGTGGCAGCGTAAATGCCGTCACCGCAGTTACTATCAATGGCAGCAATGTTGAATTAACGCTAACAACTGCAATTACCAACGGTCAGGCAATCACGGTTGCTTACACCGACCCAACCACTGGCAATGATGCTAACGCCATTCAAGATGCGGCGGGAAATGATGCCGCAAGTTTAACGACCATCAGTGTGACCAACAACGTACCTGACACTAAGCCCCCAGTTTTTCAATCTGCGGCATCCAACGCCGAGGGGACCAAAGTTATCCTCACTTACGATGGAGCATTAAATGCCACAACAGCAGCGGCCGAGGCGTTTATCGTTAGCGTAGGAGGCAGCGTAAATGCCATCACCGCAGTTACTGTCAATGGCAGCAATGTTGAATTAACGCTAACAACTGCAATTACCAACGGTCAGACAATCACGGTTGCTTACACCGACCCAACCGCTGGCAATGATGCTAACGCCATTCAAGATGCGGTGGGAAATGATGTATTCAGCTTATCTGCAACCAGTGTGACGAATACGGTGCCAACGTCAAATACCGCCCCAACGATTTCAAGCGTTCCAAATACAGCGCAAGCCGTCACAACAGGAACAGCGGCGCAATTAGATGATTTCACCGTTGCAGACATTGACGGCGATAATTTAACCGTCACGCTCACAGCAACGAATGGTACGATTGGTGACGTGACGGATGCCGACCTAATTACAGCAGGCATTCAAC
>JAQTXN010000174.1 GCA_028688755.1 Methylococcales bacterium
GGAAATAACGCGCAACGTCCAAATAATGCTGCGCCTGCTGCAAATGCGAATGCAGCTCGACCTGCGGCAAATGCAAACGCGCCTGCAAGAGTGAATGCACCGCCTCGCGGGGCAAATAACGCGCCACCGCGTGGTAACAGTCAAGGTGTGCGTGGTAACAACAACGCAGGTGGCGGTGCGGGAAATTCGGCAAATAGCAATCGTGGCAACGATGGCAACCGCGATAACAGTCGCAATGGTAAAAATAAGAAAAAAGGTGCAGGTAGCAAACAAGCACCTCGTTTTGTGCCAAATGATGGCAAACATCAATTTGAAATGCCCGTTGCACCGATTGTTTATGAAGTAACGATTCCTGAAATGATTTCAGTTGCTGATTTGGCGAACAAAATGAATGTTAAAGCCGCGTTGGCTATTAAACATTTAATGAAACTCGGCATCATGGCAACCATCAACCAAACAATCGACCAAGACACAGCGGCGATTTTGGTTGAAGAAATGGGACATACGCCCATCATGCAAAGCGACGATGATTTCGAAAAAGAAATGCTCGCTGAAGTGACCGAAGACGAAACGTATCCAGAATTACCGCGTGCGCCGATTGTTACGATTATGGGACACGTTGACCACGGTAAAACGTCGTTGCTCGATTACATTCGTAAAACCCGCGTTGCAGCGGGTGAAGCGGGTGGGATTACGCAGCACATCGGCGCGTATCAAGTTAAAACCGACCATGGTTCTGTTACATTTTTAGATACTCCAGGTCACGCGGCATTTACAGCAATGCGTGCGCGTGGTGCGGATGTGACTGACGTGGTGATTATCGTTGTCGCCGCCGATGACGGTGTAATGCCGCAAACCAAAGAAGCAATTGAACACGCGCGAGCGGCGAATGTGCCGATTATCGTTGCTATGAACAAAATGGATAAAGAAGGCGCAAATCCTGACAAGGTGATGCAAGAATTATCCGTTTTGAACGTGCTTGCAGAAGAATGGGGCGGTGACGTGCAATTTTTGAAAATTTCAGCAAAAACAGGGCAGGGCGTTGATGAGTTAATCGAAGCGTTGATTGTGCAAACTGAAATTTTAGAACTTCATGCGCCTGTTCAAGGCGCAGCGTCAGGGATTGTTATCGAATCGCGTTTAGACAAAGGACGCGGTGCAGTTGCGACGATTTTGGTGCAACGCGGCACGCTCGAAAGTGGTCAAATGGTGTTATGTGGTCACGAATACGGTCGTGTTCGCGCCATGTTCAATGAAAACGGCAAAGCTATCAAATCCGCAGGGCCTTGTGAACCTGTAGAAATTTTAGGTTTATCAGGCACACCGAATGCGGGTGATGAATTCTTAGTGGTTCAAAACGAACGTGTCGCCAAAGATTTAGCGAAACATCGTGAAGACCGCAAACGTCTCAAACGTCACGCAGAACAAGCTACTTCACTTGATGATGTCTTTAACCGCATGAAAGCGGGCGAATTAGCGTCTGTGAATTTGGTCTTAAAAACGGACGTTCAAGGTAGTTTAGAAGCGTTACGCGCATCGCTGATTGATTTGTCGAATGACGAAGTCGAAGTAAAAGTCGTTTATGGCGGTGTCGGCGGTATCAACGAAGGCGACGTGAATTTAGCGATTGCTTCAGGTGCGATTTTGATGGGCTTTAACGTGCGTGCGGATGCCACTTCACGTCGAATGATTGAAGAACGCGGCGTTGATTTGCATTATTACAGCATCATTTACGAAGCAATTGATGAAGTTAAAAAATCAATTAGCGGCTTACTTGCACCAGAAATCAAAGAACAATTCATGGGACTTGCTGAAGTACGCGACGTATTTAAATCGCCAAAATTCGGTGCGGTTGCGGGTTGTATGGTGCTTGATGGCGTGGTTAAACGTAATCTGCCAATTCGCGTCTTGCGTGACAATGTCGTGGTATTCGAAGGTGCGTTGGAATCATTACGTCGCTTCAAAGATGACGTTGCCGAGGTCAAAATGGGCATGGAATGCGGTATTGGTGTGAAAAATTACAATGACGTTCGCGCTGGTGATCAAATCGAAGTGTTTGAACGCATCGAAGTTAGACGGGAATTGTAATCATGGGCAGAGAATTTGCTCGTCACGATAGAGTTTCGTCGCAAATGCAAAAAGAGTTATCGCTGATTCTACAACGTGAAATCAGCGACCCTCGGATTGGCTTTGTGACGATTAACGAAGTGATTGTGACCAAAGATTTAGCGGTGGCGAAAATTTACGTCACTGTTTTGAATACGGATGACGCAGGTAAAAAAGCGAGTACGAAAGCGTTAAACGAAATTTCGCCGTTGATCCGACATGCGCTCGCAAAGCGAATGCGTTTGCGGCATATTTCAGAATTGCGTTTTTATTACGATGATTCGTTTGACACGGGAATGCGTGTGGCAGAACTACTCAGTGAAGTTTCGGAAGATTTGAAGCCTGAATAACTGACGTTTTTCACATAAAAAAGGCAGTGTTTTAAAACACTGCCTTTTTTGTTGTCTACGTTGTTGTGGCTTATTTATCTAAACCAACGAAATCCCAAATTTCATGTGACATGGTCTTGCCTTGATTTTCAGTTACAGGCGCACCGTTGGGATAATTTTGATCGTAAATACGTTTCGCATCGGCGGCTAAATCATTCATGCCCAATTTCGCGTAAGCGTCTTGCAGAATTTCGAGCGCGAAAGGTAGCGCAATTGAACGCGGGTATTTTTCCATCACGGTTTTAGCGCGATTGACAGCGGCAATATACGCATCTCGTTTCATGTAATAACGGGCAATGTTAATTTCGTGCATCGCCAAATTATTTTTAATGGCAACTGTGCGTTGTTGCGCGTCAGCGACGTACTGACTTTTTGGATAACGACGCATCAATTCGGCAAAATTGTCCAGCGCATCATTCGCATAAACTTGGTCGCGTTGCGAGGTATCAGTCGGCAAAAAACGGTCAACAAACGTAATACCGCGATTGTAATTGACCAATCCTTTCAAGTAATACGCATAATCGACATGATTATCACGCGGATAAGTTTTGATAAAACGGTCAGCCGCTGACAACGCCGCTTCGGCATCGTTATTTTTATAATAGGCATACGCGCTATCGATTAACGTTTGTGGCGCGGCATTATCAAATGGATAACGCGCTTCTAAGGCTTCATAAAGTTTTGTCGCTTTATCGTAACTGCTTGCTTCAACAGCAATTCGAGCTTCGCTACGAAATTTTTCTGCATTCCAACCTGTGTAATCTTCTTGATCACTGGTACCGCCACTGCCGAGCATTTCTTGTAATGACGCGCAGCCTGTTAAAACCGTTAAAGAAAGAATTAAACAACAAGCGGTGAAAAATTTAATTAGAATGGTGTGCATATTTGAGTAAATTTAAAAATGATTTTGCGCTTCAAATCAGCGGATTAGTTGGCGTGAGTATAACTTAACAACAAGTGAATTAGAACACGGCGTTATGACGATAGAATTATTAACAATTGAAGTACCACACGAAATGGCAGGAATGCGTTTAGATGCTGCACTTGCGGAATTATTTAGTGAGTATTCACGCAGCAAATTACAAACGTGGGTAAAAGCTGGGCGCGTGAAAGTGAACGGTGCAGACTTAAAACCGCGCGATAAATTAGAAGGCGGCGAGTTGATTGAACTCGACGCAGAACCCGAAGTAATCATCACTTACGAACCTGAAAATATCCCGCTCGATATTCTTTTTGAAGATGACGAGATTTTGATTTTGAACAAACCCGCAGGATTAGTGGTGCATCCTGCGATTGGAAATTGGAGTGGAACGCTTTTAAATGCGTTGCTCTATCATGCCCCACAATTAGAAACATTGCCTCGTGCAGGCATTGTGCATCGTATTGATAAAGACACCAGCGGGTTATTGATGGTCGCAAAAACCTTGCAAGCGCACAATTCGCTAACAGAGCAGTTGCAAGAACGTTCAATTCATCGTGAATACCAAGCCATTACGCATAATCGCATGATTGCAGGCAGTACAATTGATGAGCCAATTGGGCGACATCCGACTGATAGATTGCGTTATGCAGTCAATCGTGATGGCAAAGAAGCCGTCACGCATTACCGCGTGATTTCACGTTTCAAACGCCATACGCACATTCAAGTTAAACTCGAAACAGGCAGAACGCATCAAATTCGTGTTCACATGGCACACGTTAATTTCCCGTTGCTTGGCGACCAACTTTATAGCGGACGTTTCAAAATGCCTGCAAAATGCGGAGAAGAATTGGAAGCGGTATTGCGTGGTTTTAAGCGTCAAGCGTTGCACGCCGCAAAATTGGGTTTGGTGCATCCCAAAACAGGTGAATATATGGAATGGGAACAACCGTTACCAGACGATATGGTTTTATTACTTGCTGCGTTGGCGAAAAACGATGTTGACGAAGAACGCTGATTTTATTTTTCCAAATTGGAACGCCCCGCAAAATGTTCATGCAGTCATGACAACGCGAAACGGTGGTGTGAGTAAAGCACCTTATAACAGTTTTAATTTGGCAACGCATGTCGAAGATGATTTAGAACAGGTTTTAGAAAATCGTCACCATTTAAAAATGGCTTTGAATTTACCAGCTGAACCATTTTGGCTAGAGCAAATTCATAGCAACACAGTTGTTGAAGCAAATGCAGAGCTGATTTTGCCCAAAGCCGATGCCAGTTTTACCACGCAAAAAAATGTGGTTTGCGTTGTCATGACGGCGGATTGTTTGCCTGTTCTAATGTGTTCAAAAAATGGCGAAAAAATCGCCGCCGTTCATGCAGGTTGGCGCGGTTTGGAAAATGGCATTATTTCAAAAACTGTTGAAGCCTTAAGAACAAAGGAGTTAACAGTTTGGCTGGGAGCAGCAATTGGCGCACTGCGTTTTGAAGTCGGTGATGATGTCCGCGATGCGTTCT